>JAJRYW010000689.1 GCA_024275555.1 Calditrichota bacterium
GTGCCAGATGCAAAAGCTCGCCGGCTCGAAGCAGACGTTTAGAGGGAACACAGCCCACATTGACACAGGTTCCGCCCAAGGGCAGCCCGGCATTGATCATGACGGTTTTGGCTTTCAGTTCATTGGCGCGGATCGCGGTGGCAAAGGAACCGGCCCCGCCGCCGATGATGATCAGATCAAAATGGTGCATTTCTTCCTTCTTTTTTAATGCTTGTAAAATTGATGTGGCCACAAAAGGCACAGAAAGCACAAAAATAAAATTCGATTATTTTCTCTCCGCTATTTATACGATTCTCCGATTAGAAAGTAACCGACAAAGATCGATAACAAAATCATCCGTTACTTATTCTTTTGGTTGCATTCTGCGGATAGCCAACAGAGTAATATCATCGTGTTGCGCGGCTTTGCCGGTATGATCCTCGACAGCTCTCACGATCCTGTCTATCAAGGCAGCGGCTGAAGTTGGGCGCCTTTTTAATAGTGAAAGCAACTTTTCAACAGTGAAAAAGGTGCCCGCCGAATTACCGGCTTCCGTTACACCGTCCGTGTACCCCAAAAGAATATCGCCTGGCTCAAGATGGGTTTGTTCTATTCCGAATCGTACTTGCGGGTCAATGCCGATTGCCGGACCCGTCGGCCTAAGCTGTGCTTTAACCCCGCCGGAAGGCTTGACAATGAGTAGAGGAACATGACCGGCATTGATGTAGCTTAATGAGCCGGTGGCCGGGTTCAGGAAGCCAAAAAAGAGGGTTGCGAACATAGATAAATCACCGTGATTTACGGCAACATAATCGTTGGTAAGTTCAACAGCCTTTAAAGCGTTTGGAGGGATTATTAAATTTTTCGGCTGACCTTCTGAAGCTGGTATGATCCGGCCACATGTGTCCTCGCTGCCCTGGATGGTTAATCCTTCCAAATCCGCATAGCCTGAAAATATCCGAATCAAACTGCGGAAAAGGGCCATAAAAAGGGCCGCCCCCACGCCTTTATCACAAACGTCGGCAACCACGAAACCTACACAACCACACGGAAGTTCAAAGGTATCATAAAAATCACCGGATAGTTGACGGGCTGCTTTAAAATAAGCTGCTATTTCCCAGTTTGGGATCTTCAGCAACGGATCGGGCAAAAAATTTCTTTGAATCTGGCGGCCTTTTTCCAGCTCGCTGTTGAGGATTTTAGAGTAGGCTTCAAGTTGTTGATAGCTTTTTTGCAACGCAGCTTCCGCTTTTTTACGATGACGGCTAGCTTCGCTAATTTGCCGGTACATTTGATTGAAGGCTGTTATCACTTCGCCCAATTCATCCCGCCGCTTTACAGAGGTCGAGTAAAATTGTGGTGTTTGCCGATCATTGCTGATGGCATCTCCGGCATTGATCAAGTCATTTCTCAGCCTGAGAATGGGAGTTACCACAATCGGGTTCAACGCTATCCAGGCCCCGGCTGTAACAAAAATAGAAATGATGACAATCAAGCCGGCTATTCGCCAAAAAAAAGCATATAATTCCTGCTTCACACCGGATGAATCCAGCCGGGCAACAAAGGTATATTCCCCCTGCTTTCTTGCTACTGTGAGAGCAATATCATAACGGGATTTATTACGTCTCAATAGATGTGCCTTTTTATTTTTCCTGATGTCGGCAAATGTTAACTCGGGTTTTTCTCCAAAAGTTCCAACCTCTTTCCCGTCAGGTCGGTATAACACTCCCCCATTGATTCTATGATGTTTCTGTAATTTCTTTATCTGGCTGAGAAGTTTTTGGTCAGTTATCCGCGGGTCTGCAAGTTGTATAATTACCGATATGCCTGTTGCAGAGACCTCTTTTAGCTGGGCTAAAAGCTCATTTTCGCGCTTTTTTAAAGATGGTATTAAAATGATGGTTTCAATCACAATAACGCTGATAAAAACCCATAACACGATGCGTCTCGATAAAGATGATGTGAGTAATTTGAGCAACTTCCTGTTGTTATTTGACATTTTTTAACTCTCCGAACCCAAAATATTGAATGCTAAGGATGCTCCTTCATATGGCAGAATGCAGTCTGTGCCGTGAAGAGGTGGCGGAGTTGGAAAAGTCCTGGAAGCTCCTGGAGCAATGGGAGCGTGAAGCGTCCCCTGCAAGGATAAAGTCCCGGCTGATGGCGGCTGCTCAACATGAACTGTCCGGTGCCCGTATATCATGGTGGGCGGCTCTGAGAAAATCCTTTAATTTCCAGGCCGTTGGTAACTATGGCTCAATCAGGCCTGATCATTTAATTCTTCCAGTATCGGGCACTTGTTGACAGGCCCGGCTCCGGTACACCGCTGCGAAAGCCTTATAAGTGCCGATCGCATCTCTTCCAGATCAGCAATTCGTCTTTCAACATCCATAATTTTGGCCTGAACACGACCCTTAACCTCTTTACAACTAGTTCCGGGCTCCACTCTCAGAGACAGCAATTCCAATATTTCTTTGAGCGTGAACCCGAGGGCCTGGGCGCGCTTGATAAATTGGGTGCGCTGCAGATCATCTGCCGAATACTGCCGGTATCCGCTCTTGCTGCGGGGCGGCTCGGGGATCAATCCCCGCCGCTCGTAATAGCGGATTGTTTCGAGATTGACATTGGCCTTTTTGGCCAATTGGCCGATGGTTAGTTTTTCCAATTTTTTCTCCTTTGCGCCAAGCCTCAGAAATGAATCGGGTCTGAAACGGAAAAGGATTTAGGGCAACTCTTTTGGAGGTGTGAATGTTTTGTCCCGATAATAAATCCACATCATGAACAAAAGGATCATCAGATGAATGACGGTTTTGTACCCGAACTGGATGATGATGCCTTCAATGAAATGGAAGATAGAAAAAAGGATGATGATAAAATATACCTGATTATCCGACTTAAGCAAGGCCCGGATAATATAAATACAAATTGCAATGGATACGACAACGTTGAAAAACCGATAGGAGATAAACCCGAAATCGAAAATTCCCAGCAGCCTGTACACCACCACGCCGGCGGCACACAGCGCAAACAGGGATTCCAGAATAATCAGGCACCATATTTCCCACCTTTTCACCATCTTAATATTTCCTTCTTTTTCTGTTTTTGCATCAATCCCGCAGCCGTAAGAATGATGGTTTTCCCGAAAATTACATCACGCCACCATTTAGAGCGTTTGTCAAAATAGCGTTCCAATGGAGGCTTTGCCAGACTTCTTTAGGTTATCAATAGCGTCTATTGCTGACCCAAGCTCTCTGATGTGACTCCACCTGGATCGGCTGCCCAACGCTTAAAATGGCGTCAAAAAACAGCGACGGCTTACCCCACAGCGAGTTAAAAAAGATGGCTGTGACGCTAACGGCCATGGCGACCATGGCCCAGACCGGATAGATGAGACCGGTGGCCGCCAGGGGAATGCCGATGCCGTTGAACATGAACGCCAGCAAGATGTTTTGCAGCATTTTGCGGTAACTGCGGTGACTGATTTCCCGGGCTGTCAGGGTCAACCCCATGCGGTCTCCCAGGATAATGATGTCCGCCGACTCAATGGCGATGTCGGTGCCGCTGCCCATGGCCACACCAATATCCGCCTGCATCAAGGCCGGAGCATCGTTGATGCCGTCGCCGACCATCACCACCTTGCCGCTTTTTTGCAGTTTGCGGATGATGTCGGCTTTGTCGCCGGGTTTGACGCCCGCGTACACCTCATCGATGCCGACCTCACGAGCAATGCGCCGTGCGGCACGCTCATTATCGCCGGTGAGTAGGATGGTCTTAAGACCGGCTTTGCCCATGGCGATAACGGTCTCCGTCGCATCGACCCGTAGCCTGTCACCGAGGGCCAGGATTCCCAGGAGCTGTTTATTTTTTGCCACTGCAATCACGGTTCGCCCGGCTTCCTCCAGTTCATTAATGCGTGCAGCGAAATCTTCCAAACCGATTCCCTGTTCTGCCAGAAAACCGGGACTTCCCACCACAACATTTGACTCCGCCAGCCGGGCAATGACGCCCTTGCCGGGAACAGCCTCAAATTCCGCCACCTCCGGCAGATCGACTCCACGATCGAAGGCGGCACTCACGATGGCCTGGGCCAGGGGATGTTCGGAGGAAGTTTCCGCAGCGCCGGCCACAGCCAGAAGTTCTTCTTCGGTTGACCCGCTGGTTTCGATTTCTCTGACCAGTGGACGCCCTTCGGTCAGCGTACCGGTTTTGTCAAAAACAATGTGAGTGGCCAGGCGATATCCCTGAAAGGCTTCTCCGGTGCGCATGAGGATCCCTTTCTCAGCTGCCTCGCCGGCTCCGCGCACGATGGAAAGCGGCGCGGAGATTCCCAAAGCACATGGATATCCCATGACCAGGACGCTTAAGCCCGCAAAAGCCGCTCGCTGTAAATCCACCTGGCCGCCGAAAAAATAAGACCCGGCGAGCCAGCTTAAAAATGACAGGATTGCCAGAGAAAGAACCGTGGGTGTGTAAATGCGCAGGATGCGGTCAACCAGGTGCAGAAGGCCGGGTTTCAGCGCACGGGCATCTTCCACCTGGCGGATGATCTGGTGTAAAAAGCTTTCCTCTCCCACCGTGGTTACCTTGATCAGCAGGGTACCGGTGCCGTTGATCGACCCGCCGACGACCCTGTCTTTTTCGGTCTTTTCCACCGGCATGGGTTCGCCGGTCACCAACGACTGGTCTACCGCCGAATAACCCCTGATGACTTCACCATCCACCGGAATTCGCTCCCCAGGCCGGATGCGAACCCGATCACCGACGACCACCTCGCCGATCGGAATTTCCACTTCGGTATCTCCCCGAACCACCCGGGCGGTTTCCGGTTGAAGATCCAGCAACCGCTTGACCGCTTGGGAACTGCGGGTTTTGACGATCAGCGAGAGCCATTCCGAAAAGATGTGGTAGGTAACCACCATGACCGCGACGGCAAAAAAGGGTGTGGTGGGAAAATCCGCCGGCTGGAAGATTATGCCGATCAGGCCGCCGGCCAAACCGGCAAAGGCCCCGACTTCCAGCAGGACATGCTGGTTGAGAATTTTGCGCCGCAGGGCCTGAATGGCCATATAAAGGATGTGCCTGCCCACACCGAATACGAGGGTGACTGCCAGCCCTCCGACGATAAACGGCGCTATTTCCGGAAAAAATTCCTGCCGCTGCAAAAGCAGCATGACAACTGCGCCCGCACACAGACCGGCGGCGCTTCCAATTGCCACCCACAGGCCGTGAGACCGTCTTAAAACCAGATAAAGCAGGGCCACCATGCTGGCCAATACGGATGCGGGCAATACAATCGACCATCCGCCGGATGGATCGGCATTGAGCGCAATGGCAATTGAGCTGAATGCAATAGCCGTCAAAAAGCGCTTTCCCTCGCGAACCAGGTCACGTTCTTCTTCTTCATAGGGGCGTACTTTGCCCGGATCCGAGATGGTGTACCCGATATCGCGCAGGGTCTGCAGCAGTTCCTGCGGACGCACAACCGTCGGGTCGTATTCCACAAGGGCCTGTTCGTGGGTTAAACTGACGGCAACGCTGTCGACACCCGGGTGTCTGCCCAGGGCTTTTTCAATAGTGCCGGTGCACAGGGAACAGTGCAGCCCGCCGATTCTGGCCCGTATCCTTTTCCGATCGGGCCGGGTTGATGGTTCTTCGCTCCACAGAGGCAGAGCGGATTCTATCGTAGTTGCGGTATTCATAATATTACCTCCTAACCCAGAGACCAAATCCGATGGACCACAGTCCGAGGGCAATCAGCACCAGCCCGGCCCAGAAGGGCAGCCGCCCGGATAATCCGGCCAGCCAGTCCAAGGTGCGACGGGCGGGGGCAAAAAGAACCGCCACTACCAACGGCAGGTAAAGAGCAGCACCGAATATCGCCAGGGAAACAAAACCGCTTGCCGGGGCTGTACCGCCGGCTCCACCGGCTGCCGCAGTGCCCAGCAGCGCAAAAATTAAAGGGGCCGCACAGGCCGGAATGTTAAAGGCAAACAAAACGCCCAGGCCGGCGGAGCCGGTCATCCCGGAAAGCCGTGACAGGCTCGGTCCCAGTGATACCAGCAGCGCCCCGGATTTTCCGCTGAGGTACATGACGCCGAAAGCCACATAGATCAGTCCGAAAATGATCCAGAAACCCTGCTGAAGCCCGAAAAACGCTGTGCCGAGCCAGACCGCCAGCAACCCCAGGACACCCATGAACAACGCCCGGACCAGGGTGAATACACTTACCTGGAAAAATTTACGACGCGGGTCTTTGCCTTCCAGGTACTTGATAAACAGCAGGCTTGCCCCGATGGAGCAGGGTTCGATGAATCCGAAGAGACCCAGACCCAGCGGCAGCCAGACGATGTTGATGACATCGAAGCCGGTCATGATTTTTCCGCCACGCGATAACCGGCTTTTTCAATGGCCGCCACCAGTTGGTCCTCGGCCACCCTTTGCGGGTCATGGAGAATCCGGGCTTCGCTGTCTTTAAATGATACGCCGGCTGCCTGTACACCCGTTTTTTTTTGAGTAAGGACTGGATGATCCGGGCACATCCATCACAGTGCATGCCTTCCACCTTAAATTTTGCCGTATTCATTTCACACTCCTTTACGCATTTTGCGCAAAACTGAATTGGTAACTGTCTACCCCATAACTTGTAATATAATCCCTGTACCAAAGTACAGGTCAAGGCTTCTTTTAAAAAAAAAAAGAAAAAATACTTTATTCATGCTTTCAGCTTTGAACTTATTAAAATTGCTGAGGGATTGTGAAAAGAGTTGAAATAAATCCGCTTGAGGTGTAATGAGAGTAAGGCTTCGATTAAGCTGGCATTTTTAATGGCGGTAAAACCGTATCACCCTCTACATTAATCTTCTTCAGAAGGGAGCAATTATGTATCTTCCAAAAATTTATGAAAATTTTTCCGGCAAATTCCCCGAGGTTCTCAAAGATTTTAAAAAACTGGGCCAAACCTGCCGTGAAGCCGGCCCCTTAGACCAAAAATCCCAGGATCTGATCAAGCTTGGAATCGCCATGGGCGCCAATTCCAGGGGATCAGTCATGTCCAGCACCCGCAAAGCGCTGGAGGCCGGTGCCACTGCAGAAGAAATTTCCCATGCAGTCCTGCTGTCATTGACGACCACCGGTTTTCCCAATATGATTGCCGCGATGGGCTGGGTTGATGAGGTCTTTAATAAAAAATAGGGGGGGGGTTGATGGGTTTAGGGCTGGGGGTTCAGAGTTCAAGATTGACAATCTCGTAAAAAGTCAAAATTGTTGAATTTTGATCTTATTGTTAGCGACTATTTATCAGTTTCAATATCGGTTCCGAGGAAACAATGTAGTAAACACTGCCGTCCTCTACGGAGTCACTGTCCTGCGTGATCTCCCGGCTGCTGTCGAGTTTAACGGTGGCAAGCGTTTTCAACGGCTTTCTAGTTGCCTTTACCCCGCGGTATTGCTCCTCTGAAATTTTACCTTTTTCATCAAAGGCCCAGTAGATGATTTTGTCATGGGCCATGACGGTCGGATCACCGAAATCAAGGAACAGGGTGCCCACCAACTCGCGAATCTTCTGCTTGGAAGCAGGTTCATAGCGTTCGTATAAAATGACTACTCTGTCCGTGGCTTTGTCGGCCACCACGTAAAGATCGTTGTCCTTGAATTTGTATGTCCCAGGGGCTGCCTTCTCCTGGGCGTTGCGCCGGGCTGTCTGCTTTTGCTTGTTGCTCAGCACTTTCCCCAGAGTGTAGTCATTACGCCGGATATTCAATTTTTCGACGCGGGTACACAGATCGGTAAATTCATCCGCCCGGGAAGAACAGACTGTTGCCACAGACAGTATAACGACAGCCATAATTACTGAAAAGGTCTTCATTTTAGGTTGTTAGAAATAATAATAACCACCAATATCATGATTTAGTAACAAGGGATATCAACAGCCCATTTTTCAATGCCTTGCACTCGTTGAATCATTTTTTCCAATTGTTGCATGGCCTTTTTGGTGAGCTTA
>JAJRYW010000690.1 GCA_024275555.1 Calditrichota bacterium
GCAGGCGGACAAGGAACCCGTCTGTATCCCCTGACCAAGCACCGCTCTAAGCCGGCCGTTCCCATCGCCGGGAAATTCCGTTTAATTGACATCCCCATTTCCAACTGTATTCACTCGGGTTACCGCCGCATCTATATCATCACCCAATTCAGCGCGGAATCTTTACACCGTCACATTTTGCTCACCTATCGTTTCAGTAATTTTTCCAAGGATTTCGTAACCATTTTATCGGCCCAGCAGACCCTGGAAAACCGGGAATGGTACCAGGGTACGGCAGACGCCGTGCGGCAGAATTTGGCCTTTTTGCAAGACTACGGAGAATATGTGCTGATTCTCTCCGGAGACCATCTTTACCAGATGGACTACAGCAAATTTGTGGAGTACCACGTACAGCAGGAGGCCGATATTACCATTGGCGTCATTCCGGTGCGGCGGGAAGAAGCCTCCCAGTTTGGGGTGATGAAAATCGACCCGGACACCCGGATCAACACCTTCCACGAAAAGCCTACCGACCCGGCCGTGCTGGACGATTTAATCGTGCCCCGGGAAGCCTTCGAAACCCACCGGGTCGAAGCTCGCGACCGCACCCACCTGGCCTCTATGGGGATTTACATATTCAAAAAAAGCGTGCTGATAAAACTGCTGGAAGGCACGGAGTACCAGGATTTCGGCAAAGAAGTCATTCCCCAGGCGATCAAAAACTACCGCGTTTACGCCTACTTTTTTGACGGCTATTGGGAAGACATCGGTACCATCAAAGCCTTTTTCAAAGCCCAGTTAGACCTGACTGCACACCTGCCCAAATTTAATTTTTATGATGAGGAGCATCCCATTTTCTCCCATCCCCGTTTCCTGCCCGCCGCTAAAGTGTTAGACGCCGAGATCCGAAACACCCTGCTCTGCGACGGTGTAATTGTTAATCCTTCTACGATTCAAAACGCCATCATCGGAATCCGCACCATCATTGGACATCGCTGCAAATTAAGCAACGTAGTGGTAATGGGAGCGGATTTTTTTGAAACGCCGGAGGAAAAGGAACACAACCGCGACACCGGCATTCCCGATATCGGCATCGGGGATAATTGCGAAATCGAACATGCAATTATCGATAAAAACGCCCGGATTGGCAACAATGTTAAAATTACCCGCCATCCGGATGAGGATTATCAAAATAAACCCAACTATGTGATTAAAGACGGGATAACGGTTGTTCCCAAAAATGCCGTCATCCCGGATAATACAGTTATTTAAGCTACACAGAATCCATAAAGGAGCGGATGTGATTAAAATACTATCCATTGACGGCGGGGGCATCCGGGGCGTTATCCCGGCCCGGATCCTGGCCGCTATAGAGAAAGAGACCGGAAAACCCATCTCGGAAATCTTCGATCTGATCGCCGGAACCTCTACCGGGGGAATTTTATCCCTGGGCTTGTGCCGGCCGGGTAAAAACGGAAAACCCAAATTCTCGGCAGCAGACATGGAAAAACTCTACGCCGAGCGCGGGGGCGAGATATTTTCCCGTTCTTTCTGGAAAGGGGTCAGTTCGGTGGTTGGCCTGGCCGATGAACGCTATCCGCATGAGCCCATCGAAAAAATTTTCAGCGAATTCTTCGGCAATACCCTGCTCAAAGATGCCCTCACTCACGTTTTGATCAGCAGCTATGACATCGAAAACCGGGCCCCCTTCTTCTTTAAAAGCTGGCGGGAAGAAACCAACACGGTAAAGATGAAACACATCGCCCGGGCTACTTCTGCGGCCCCGACTTATTTTGAACCGGCCCGCATTCCCATAAAAGGGAAAAACCGCGCTTTGATCGACGGAGGCGTCTTCGCCAATAATCCCGGCATGTGCGCTTATGCGGAAGCCCGGCGTATTTTCCCGGATGACAACGACATCCTCTTTGTCTCCCTGGGCGCCGGCGAACTCACCCGTCCCATCAAATATGAAGACGCTAAAGGCTGGGGGCTGATTAGCTGGACCTTACCCATCCTCAGCGTGGTATTCGACGGGGTCAGCGATACGGTGGACTACCAGCTAAAGCGGCTGTTGGGCAACAATTTCCATCGCTTTCAAACCCGGCTGGATGTGGCCAGCGACGACCTGGATAATGCCTCCCGGGCCAATATCCTGGCGCTGATGACCGAAGCCGATCAAATTGTAGCTGAAAACGCTAAACCGCTGATGGAGCTCTGCAAAACCCTGGCGGAGAACTAAGCGGATTCAGCGCATCGCTTTGACCATCTCCCGGGAGAAAAGAAATAGGAGCGCCAAAATTTATTTTGGCAGCGGCAGTAACGGGCAAACTGAAGTTTGCGACTCCTGATGCGATGGCAGAGTTTTTTTCAATGGGCAAACTGAAGTTTGCAACTCCTGATGCTATAGCAGAGTTTTTTTTCAATGGGCAAACTGAAGTTTGCGACTCCTGCCCGTCGTTCCGGGATACAGAATAAAAAAAATATAGGCCTGTTTATTTCATCGATTGTTTTTCGGGATCCGCCTGATTTTTGAGAACACTTCCATAGCAAGGGATTGATGCGATGCCGACCCTCTCCCGCTGGTTTATCAAAGCCGGATTGATCTATTTTGTTTTAGCGATGCTGATGGCTGTGCTGCTCAAGTTCCCGGTACAGCCGGAACTGGCGGTGTGGATTGCCCCGTTTCGGGCGGTGTACTATCATTTTCTGGTTTTGGGATGGATTACCCAGATTATCTTTGGCGTCTCGCACTGGATGTTTCCCCGGCGCTCCAAAAAAAATCCGCGCGGCCACGAACTGCTGGGCTGGCTGGTGTTTATCTGCCTGAACCTGGGCCTGATCCTACGCGCCGGCAGCGAACCTTTTCTCCAAAGCGGGACTATCCTGGTAAAATTAATCCTGACCGCCTCGGCGGTTTTCCAGGTTTCCGCCAGCCTGTTTTACACCCTGCACATCTGGAGCCGGGTAAAGGAAAAACCTTAGGGAGCAGGTATGCCGCGCTGGAGTACAATTTTTATCCGCACTTCTCTTCTCTATTTGATTCTCGGTTCGCTGACCGGCGGCCTGATCCTGGTCGGTAAAGGCGGGCTGCTCTCCCCCACTCTGCTGCAGTACTTAACGGCGCACGTCGAGATGGTGCTGATCGGCTGGGTCATCCATTTCGTGATTGGAACCGCCTACTGGATGCTCCCGCGCTACTCCAGCGAACCGGTTCGCGGGCGCATTGCCCTGGTTGCGGGGTGTTATCTGCTGCTTAACCTGGGAGTGATTGGGGTTGTCATCGCCTCCCTGTTGCCGGAAGGGGCGCTCCTGGGGCTGGGAGGACGCATCGCCCAGTTTGCCGGAATCGGATTGTTTGCCATACACGCCTGGCCGCGCATCCGGCCGTTCTCGGATGCTGTTTAAAAAATCCCCCTGCGCCCCTGTCTTTTCGAACCAGGCGAAGCGCAGTGAGAAATCTGTGGTCTGACGAAAGAAAATTCGGTATACGGCACAGATTTCTCTACCATCCCTGAGTTCGAAATGACAGTGAGAAATCTGTGGTCTGACGAAAGAAAATTCTGCACACCGAGTCTGCCCCGGCAAGCTCTATCCATGTCTTTTCGAACGAAGCGAAGCGCAGTGAGAAATCTGTGGTCTGACAAAAGAAAATTCGGTATACGGCACAGATTTCTCTCCCATCCCTGGGTTCGAAATGACAGTGAGAAATCTGTGGTCTGACGAAAGAAAATTCGGTATACCGAGTCTGCCCCGGCATCCTCTATCCCTGTCTTTTCGAACGAAGCGAAGCGCAGTGAGAAATCTGTGGTATGACGAAGGAGAATTCGGTATACGACACAGATTTCTCTCCCATCCCTGGGTTCGAAATGACGTGACGATATTGTTTTTCACCGGCGCTGCACGGCCCACCCACGAAAGAAAATTCGGTATACGACACAGATTTCTCTCCCATCCCCAGGTTGGAAGTGATATGATGAAACAGTTTCCCATTGTATTTGCCAATAATTATCGGCCTGTCACAATCCCAGGAAGAGCAGGATAATTCCCAGCGCCATCAGCACAATTCCGAAAGAGCGGAACCAGGTGAGATTAGCAAGCGCCCGGCCGGATAATCCCGAATTGCGGATTTGCCGGGCAATCAGGCGCGGCCAGATAAAGGCAATAAAGAATCCGGCTAAGATCAGAACCGCTTTATCCCAGGTCAGGTGAATCTGTTCCATCGCGTTACTCGCCTTTGCCTAACATCTTCAACATTTGCTTGATATCGTTTGTGGGCAACTCGCATGCATAGTTCTTGCACACATAAGCGGTGGCCAGATTGTTCAATGGCTTCATCGCGGCAACAAACCCGGCCAGGCCGGCAATAGGTGGATGTTCCTCCAGCGGCCGATAGAGCAAAATTTTATTGGGCAAGAACAGTTGCTGAATCGCTCCAATCATTTGTTGGGTGGCGGCGCCGGCCCGGTTTCCGGTAATAACCACCTCATAACTGGGCCCCAGGCCGTAATCCAACCCCATCATCAGCATGGTGTATCCGGCGGGATAGCGCTGCACCTGGTAAGCAAAGGTGTTGCCAATTTGGGCCGCCATCGTTTCCAGTTGACTATCACCCAGGATACGGCCCAGGCGGAGCAGATTGAGCATGGCTGTGGAATTTCCCGAGGGCGCGGCGCCGTCATAAATTTCTTTCCGGCGCACCAGCAGGCCTTCGGCGTCGTCGGCGGTAAAGTAAAAACCCTTGCCGGTTTTGTCCCAAAAGTGGGTCGTTAATACATTGTTTAACTCTTGGGCGGCCTGCAAATACTTTATATCGAATCCGGCCTCGTAGAGTTCCAGGAGTCCCCAAATCAAAAAGGCGTAGTCATCCAGGTAGCCGCTAATCGCCGTATGCCCATCCCGGTAGCGATGCAGCAGGCGCCCCTCTTTGTCGCGCATGGTGGCCAGCAGAAAATCGGCAGACTTTTCCGCCGCGGCCAGGTACGCCGGGCTATCAAACGCCTGGGCGGCTTTGCTGAGCGCTGCAATCATCAGGCCGTTCCAGTCGGTGAGAACTTTATCATCTTTGAGCGGATGGATTCGTTTCTCGCGCTCGGCAAACAATTTTCCCCGAATCTTCTCCAGGCGCCGGTTCAGCTCTGCTTCGCTTAATCCGAATTCTGTTGCCCACTCGGAAAAAAGTTTATTTAAATAGGGAATGCTGGCGCCGGTTTTTTGCCGGGTAGCCTCATCGGTAAAATTGCCGTTTTTGCGGATGTTGTACACCTGCACAAACAGTTGGGTCTCTTCAGGGGAGAGAATTTTTTGCAGTTCCTCGATGGTCCAGAGATAAAATTTGCCCTCTTCCCCATCCGAATCGGCGTCTTCGGCGGAGTAAAATCCACCTTCTTGCGAACTCATATCGCGCAGCACGTAGCTAAATATCTCCTCTGCGGTGCGCCGGTAAAGCGCTTTTCCGGTCAATTGGTACGCCTCGGTATAAGCCATGGCGTTGATAGCCTGATCGTAGAGCATCTTTTCAAAATGGGGCGTCAGCCACTCCGCATCGGTGGAATAGCGATGAAAACCAAATCCGATATGATCATAAACGCCGCCTTTACGCATTTCGGTTAAAGTCTTTTCGACCATTTCCAGCGCGTGGGCGTCCCCGTGACGCTGGTAATACCTCATCAAGAACATCAGGGTATGTGCGGTAGGAAATTTGGGGCGTTCTCCAAAACCGCCGTTTTTACGGTCGAAGCGTTGCGCTAATTGAGTGTAGGCGGTGTCCAGAATACTCGGGGTAAGATTCTCGCCCGTCCCCCCCTGCGATGCTTCGGATAAGGCGGCGGAAATTTTCTCGGCGGTTTGCATAATATTCTCCCGGTCATCCCGCCAGGCCCGCTGAATTTGCGGGATCAACTCTTTCATTCCATAGCGGTTAAAGCGGCCGGTTTTAGGAATGTAAGTCGCGGCAAAAAAAGGTACTTTATCCGGGGTCATGATGATGGTCAGCGGCCAGCCGCCGCTCCCGGTGACCATCTGGCATACGGCCATGTAAACATCATCAATATCCGGGCGCTCTTCCCGGTCTACCTTTATGCTGATAAATGTTTCGTTCATCATCGCCGCCACCAGGGAATCCTGGAAAGACTCCTGTTCCATAACATGGCACCAGTGGCAGGTGCTGTAGCCAATCGAGAGAAAGATCGGCTTGTCCTGCTCTTTGGCGGCCCGGAAGGCCTCCTCGCCCCAGGGATACCAATCAACCGGATTATACGCGTGTTGAAGCAGGTAGGGACTCTTTTCATTAATTAAACGATTATGGGGTCTGTCAGACATATTGCCTTCCCGGTTTTTGGCCTGATCGGAGGTATCGCAGCTAAACAAAACTAAGAGTATTAAAATGGGCGGATAGAGTGAATAGTTTAATATTTTCAGCATTGTTAGATTGTTTTCCGATATAAGAGGTGTGTGACTTTATCACCAACAAATTCGGCGATAATAAAATTGCGCTACTTAAGGTAGACAAATATCCCAGCGACTGCAAGATTCTATTCCTTTGGTTTGAAAACGACCCGGGATTTTTTAAATTAGCCATTCAATTAAGATGATGATCGCATCCGCAAATTACAGCAAGATAGAACCTGCCAAGAAAAAAAGCATCATGGAAGCAGACCGGATTAAATGGAACCACAAGTACCGGGAAATGCCGCCCCGCCAACAAGTATCCCCGCTTTTGCAAGATTTTGTTGGCCGGGCCCGGAAAGGCCGGGCCCTGGATATTGCCTGCGGCGGCGGCCGCCATGCCGTCTTTCTTGCCGGGCAGGGTTTCGAGGTCGATGCGGTGGATATCTCCGAGGTGGGCCTGGCCTACCTGCAAAACCGTTCTCCCAAAATTCACCCGATTCCGGCGGATTTGGATGAGTACCGGATTCCCCGGGGGAAGTACGATCTTATTATCAATTTCAATTTCCTGCTGCGGCGGCTCTACCCGCAAATTATCGCCGGGCTGAAACCCGGCGGTATGGTGATTTTCCAAACCTATCTGCGTGAAGAGAATCAACCGCTCCGGGCGCCGCACCACGAGGATTATCTGCTTAAGCCGAACGAACTTCCGGAAGCGTTCCGGGCCCTGCGAATTATTTATTACCGGGAGGAAAAGATTATCGGCGCCGGGGCTAAATACCCGCAGTTTGCCAGCCTTGTGGCGATTAAAGAAATCGCCCGGTCCATACAAAGTGAACCTATGGAGGAATCAACGTGAAAGGAATTATTCTTGCCGGAGGGGCGGGCACTCGCCTCTACCCGATTACCCGCGTCGTCAGCAAACAGTTGCTGCCCGTCTATGATAAACCGATGATCTATTATCCCCTGTCAGTGCTCATGCTGGCCGGCATCCGCGATATCCTGATCATCTCTACCCCGGAAGATTTACCGCGCTTTCGCACGCTGCTGGGAGACGGCAGCGAGTTGGGCGTCTCATTCAGTTACATCGAACAACCGCGCCCGGAAGGATTGGCGCAGGCGTTCATCCTGGGAAAAAAGTTTATCGGCAATGACACCGTCTGCCTGATTTTAGGGGATAACATTTTCTTCGGGCACA
>JAJRYW010000691.1 GCA_024275555.1 Calditrichota bacterium
ATTTCTGGTTCAAAGCCCCTGCCATCTACTATTTTTGGTTCAAAGCTCCTGTTTTGAATGCGTTTTTTTCACAAAGTTATTTTCTAAGTGAAGCAGATCCCCTCACCTGCCGGCATTCCAGGCAGGAGTCTGGAACGAGGGGAATATTCCGGCTAAGATTGCGGATTGTTTTCTTTTTGCAATTGTTCCCGGTGTTTCAGGGTTGACGGCGCCACACCAAAGTGCTCATCGGGCCGGAAGCCTAAAATCCGCAGCACCAGGGCCATAAGGGCGTAATGATGCACAGTATGGCTGAGCAAAAACTGAAGTTCCCGCTTAATGGTGGAATTTGCCCAGGGGGATTCCCGGTCGCTATGTTGGCCTTCATTGCTGTTTACCGGCAGTTGCCGTTCCAGGATAGTTTCGGAGGCCTTCAGAGCGCTTAGCTCGGCAATAATCCGCTCTATCTGTTCCAGGGCGTAGCTGCGGTTGTTTTCCAGCCGGGCGTCGCGGGTTCGAGCGTCGTAGTCGATCCGGCTGTGCAGACCCTCCAAAAAACTGCGGTAGTGATCGAGAATGTGGCGTATGTGTTTGCCCACCCCGCTTTGGAAATACTCGTGGTGATTTTGGGTGTATTGCGCATCGCTGATCTGTGAAAGCAAATGCCGTCCCTGTTCCAGGTGATGAATGTTGGCGTCGATCAGGTATTGTCCGTAAGACATGTTTCCTCCGTTTCCTGCAAAGGTGTTGAGACTATCGGGATAAAATTCCGGTGAACGGTTTCCCAGGCCAACCGGGCCAGTTTTTTCCGATCCGGGCACACAATCGGCGTACTTGAGAAGACCACAACGGCCTCAAAATAAGGAAGTTTAAACAGTTTAAAAAGATGATCGGGAAAAGTCATATCGCCCCACCAGCAGATTACCTGGTCTGCACCGGGAGACCCCGGCGGGGTGCCATAGGAAATGCTGGCGCAATACACCGGGAGCTGGCGTCGTGCGGGAATTTCCAGTAGCGAGGGCTTGAAGGGCCGCACGGTTTCCCCGTGGGTGCTGGTTCCTTCGGCAAAGAGCACCAGGCCCTGGCAGGCGTTGATGTTCTCGGCAATGTTCTTGTTGACCCGGGTTAAATCGCGGCGGTTGCTGCGGTCGATAAAAAGGGTGTTGGCCATGCGGGCTAACGGCCCCAGCAGCGGCCAGCTTTGCACTTCCTGCTTGGCAATAAATACGCAGGGCCGCAGGCAAAACAACAGGGGGATGTCGACGTAGCTGAGGTGGTTGGAGACCAGGAAAAAGGGCGCAGCCGGCAAAGGGCCTTCGGTTCGGATACGCATCCCCATCACCCAGCGGATTCCTTTTGCCCAGAGGCGGATGATAAAATGCCGCCAGCGCAGTTGTGCCGGGCGATAAATCGACAGGAGCATGTTTCCCATAATGAGCCACGGGGAAAGCGCAAAGGTGATCAGCAAAAAGAGGCAGATACGGCGAATCGCTCGAAAAGTCATCATCAGCGGCGCCTGGCTTAAAAAAACATTTTACGGGTTCGGTTGTCTAAATCGCGCAGGTCCAGCAGCACCAGAAAATCGATGGTTTTAAACAGCCGGTCGATGGCCGGCGGGCTGCACACTTTGGCGTGATAACCCAGGTAAATCCGGAATAAGCGGGGAAGGGTGATGCCTTTTTCCGGTGTTGCGGGAACTTTGCTATGATAGCACTCAAAACCGGGCTGGGGGTCTACCCGGAAATCGTTATGCAGCAAATTTTTACTGCGGAGGTAGTGCATGGTCTGCTTGCCTTCCCGGGGATCCTGGCTGGTCAGCGAGCAGCAGCCGAACAAATATCGTTTCTGAAAAGAAATCATATAGTGGGCAATCCCCTTCCAGAGCAGAAAAAGCACCCGGCCGTTGCGGTGCGGCTTACTGATACAGGCCCGCCCGACTTCCACAGCGTTTTCCAACACCTGCCGGGGGAACTGATCCAGCCGGAATTCCCCCTGAGAGTAAAATCCATTGCCGGCAGCGGCCATTTCCAGCGTCTGCATCCGGTAGGTGGCGATGACCCGGTTGTTGTCCCGCTCAATTACCAGCAGGTGATGACACTGTTCGTCAAACTCATCCCGGTCGCGCATGGTCATAAATGAGCTATCGAGTCCCTCGCCAAGTTCCAGGTTAAAGACATCAAAGCGCAGCCGCAGGGCCGCATCGACTTCGCCCGCGGTTTGGGCAAAGCAAACCCGGTAGCGTCCTTCCTGCAGGGAGAAATTTCTTAACGCCTGCGGCAGATGGAGCTTGCTCCGGGCGGGCGGGGGAGTTTTCAGCGAATCAGACATGATGAATCAGGTTCAATCATCCTTAGTGTTTATGATGGGCATAACCTTTTAACAAAATGAGGTATGTGCAGGTTGAGGTTCTTGTTTACGGCTGGATTAGCAATTTGTTTATGATCTGCTTCCAAATAATATAGGATGATTCGAATCCGAATTCAAGCCTGATTAATTCATAAATTACTCACGCAAAGCCGCTAAGACGCAAAGAAACAACATATTAGAAAAAATCTAAAAAAAATTTAGTTCTTGAATATCTGTTCCAACATATTTCTGAACTTCGCTTTTTTCAATACTTTGCGGCTTTTTCCAACGGAACCGCTTCGCGGGCGTCTTGGCGTGATGAATTATTCAGGCAAGAAACCGCAGAAAGAGGCGCTTTAATTATAGCGCTTGTTTTTCTCGCGCCATGCTCCTGCCCGGAATGTAACAAGATCGTTACCCTAATTCGGTTACGGCGCCTGTTCTTCCAGGTTTTTTTTGAGTTTCTTAAGCAGTTTCAGAGTATCATCGAAGCTGTTGAACTGGCCTTCTAATTCCGCATCGGAATTCCGGGTTTTGCTTTGCGCCAGCGCTTCGTTAGTTAAGGCCAGGGCTTCGGCAAATTTTCCGGAGCCCTGCAGTGACAAAGCAATCCAGTACTTGCATTCCACCTGAAAGCCAACCGATTGGTAAGGATGGGCTTTCAGGCGGCCCAGGATTTCCCCGAAAATGGTGCGGGTTTCATCCCACCGGTCAAATTTTGCCAGGAGCAGTCCCTTTAAATAAAGAGTGGAGATGATGTTGCTGCCGGTTTTCCGGATATATTTTTCCAATTCATCCAGACCCTCCCGGTATTTCCCGTAATCGTAGAGGGCGGTTACCAGGGCCAGGCTGGCTTCGTCGGGGCTGTAGCGCCCGTGCTGGATGGAAAAGCGCATTTGTTTTACCCCGAGATCGCGCTTGTCTTTCATCCAAAAAGCGATGATGCGGATAAATTTGGAGCGGGCGGTGCGCCAATAGTGATAGGTTCCCAGGCCCAGGTAAACATCCCATATTGCCGGCGTTCTTTGGGAAGCCCGGTAAATTTGGGGGCCGTATTTTTCCAGGGCGTTGTCGCCGATCAGTAGTTCTAAGGAGTCCTGAAAAGTTTCCAGGCCGTATACGGTTTTTACTAAGCGGCCCTCCAGCTTTGCCAGAATATTGGCCGGCAGCCCCTCCTCTTGCAGTTGCTGCAAACTGTGGGCGTTCAGCCGGATAGGCTGTTTTTTCAAAGCGTCGTTAAAGTTGCCAATCCCTTTCAGCCCATCCCGGTAGGCGCCGATCCAGTTAAAACCTCTCATCCGGAAAAAGGCCCGGTAGCCATAGGATGCGCCCAGGTAAAAATTGATCCAGGGGTCCATGCTGCGTTTTTTTAGCAAGGCGTTCCCTTTATCAATCGCTTGTTGAACATTGAATTCCAATTCTTTCTTAAAAGCATTGATCCGGTAACTGCTCATCCAGGATTGCAGTGCAGCGGCCTTATAGAAATTGGGCGCAGGATGTTCCGGAAACGCCTTTTGCAGGCGGTCAAAAATGCTCAGGCTTTCTTCAAAACGATCCTGGTAGACCAGTTGGATGCCTTTCATCAACGGATCGTGGAAAAGGGTGTCTTTGGGAGCGATTTCATCTGCCGGAATTCGGGGCAGTTCATCTTTGGCGGTAAGCAGGCTGGATAGCCCGAGTAGTATAAACAACATCACAAAAACTCTACTCCGGAACGATGGTCTCGGTCGGGAATTCATAATACCTCTGGTAGCTGGTTGTGGATTCGTTTGTCGTAGATCGGCGTAAATATAGCTGTTTGGGCAATGGGAGTCATCCGGTTTTTTAAATGAGTTCCTTAACTTCAGTGGTGAATTGCTTAGCGCCTCTCTTCATCACAATTACCATGAAGAATAAGCTGACACTGAACTTAAAAATATGGCGGGGGATTTTCTGTGAGGAAGCTTATGGTTTTGGAAAAAATATTTCTTCCCTGGCGGCCGGGGCCGCGACCGGCGCCGCCGGAAGCAAATATGTTCGGCAGTGCTCAGTCCTCGATGTAATCAATCCCTTGTTGTTCACACCATAACCTGGCAGACTCCCGCAAGGCTTTGTCGCGGAACTCGTACCATTGATCGGTCAGGCTGTATTTGTCCAGGTCCTCTTTAAAGCGTTTAAAAGCGCCTTTTCCCTGAATATCTTTACACATGACGTAACTCAACTGGTCGTCTTTGAGCGTCAGGCAAAACTCTTCCATCAGCTGGTATTCATCCAGTTCGAAAACCTCCGGGAGTTGTATAAAATCATCCGAAGCGACCTGATCCTGTATTTCCCGGGAGATATCTTCCTGCATCACAAGATACACATCGCCATTCGGTTCTGCGGGGTCAAGCTCAGTTTCGGAATGTCGGATCAACTCTCCGGTGCGGGTGTTCAGGTAGAGCTCTTCACTGGCCCCGGAAAGCTGCATGGCCTGCACAATAATGTCCAGGCGAACCGGCCTTTTCATGGAACGGACTCCTTTGTTGGTATGACTGTTTTCTATTCTTGGTTGGAACACGTCAATCAAAATTGGAAATCCGTGTGAATTGCCTTGGCTGAAATCAGAGCAAAAAACTCGAGGGTAATAACCGTCTTCAATCCGGTAATTTACTCTTTAAAGGTACAATAGGAACTTGGCAATGTCAATTCCTTGATTGAGAGATTCGGGTCTTTTTCCCGGGGAAATCCGGCGAATTTTGTAAATCCGGAAAGGGTTGAGAGAAAGGCCGTCGCCGGCGCCTCTTAAACAGTAAAGATTCCACAGGCAATCCATTACAGGAGGCAACCATGAAATTAAATCAACAATACCGGGAAGTTTATGAGCGGGTAACGGAGATGAGCCGCTTCTATCACCGGGTGTTGCCGGAGATTACCCGTACCGCGCCGGAGAGCCGCCCGGACGACACCCTCCGGCAAAGCCTGCTGCACTACAAAAACAAGTACCTTAAAAATATCGATCATCTGACCCGCGCCGCCTGGGGCTTCTTTACTAAGGGCAACCTGGTTCCCGCCTACTTGATGACCCGATCGGCGCTGGAGCAGTTCGCCTTTTTACACTTGTTGTATGATCACCTGCGCAGCGGGAAATTGGTCGTTTCCAAATTAAATACGCCGGAGGCTCACAAGTCTCCGGCCCGGCTCCATTTTTCCGCTTTCCCGGCCAAACGCCTCGATCTGCTGCTCTCCCGGAAAAACTGTCAAATGGCCATCCGGAACTTAGACCAGGCGGTCAACGGGGTGCGCTGGCAGTACCAGGCGCTGAACGAGTTTCTTAGCCAACACCCGGCCGGTATTCAGCCTGAAGCCGAAAATGCGCTCCCGGCAAGCATGAGCCGGGAAGAACAGCGGGACTACCAGCTTACCGTCGGTTTAACCACTCTTTTTAATCTGCTGACCATGACCATGGCCGTAAATGATGATTTTGTGGATTTACTGGAAAAACAACTTCCCCGGCCCCTGCTTCAGGTCAATAAAATGGCCTCCTGACCGGAGAAGTTTGTAAAATTTTGATTGCTTTTTCCAAAAAAAAATTCTTTAATAAGTGCATGTTCAGAACAATACGGACATTACAATCTCCCCTCCTGGCCTGCCAGCAGTGGTACGGCTTCAGTTGAATACATCCAGCAACCCTCCTGCAATAATCCGACCTTCTCCTGCCTGGGAGAGAAAAGGATTACAATTTCATTATTGATTTGATAAACGATTCACACTGTAACCGAAAAAGGAGTACTGCTATGAGTCGTACCAAAGTTCTTATCATGGGAGCTGCCGGGCGTGATTTCCATAACTTCAACACGTTTTTCCGCGGCAACCGGGACTATGAAGTGGTGGCTTTTACTGCTACTCAAATTCCCAATATCGAGGGGCGCAAATATCCGGCTGAGTTAGCCGGGGAACTCTATCCGAACGGGATCGATATCTATCCGGAAAGCCAGCTTGCCGACCTGATTAAAAAATTTAAAGTTGAAGAAGTCATTTTTGCTTATTCCGATGTGCCATATGATTACGTGATGTCCAAGTCAGCGATCGTCAACGCTGCCGGGGCGGATTTTAAAGTGATGGGGCCGCAGCGCACCATGATCAAATCCAGCAAACCGGTGATTGCCGTGTGCGCGGTGCGCACCGGCTCCGGGAAAAGCCAGACCACCCGCCGGGTGATCGAACTGCTCCAGGCCGCCGGTAAAAAGGTCGTGGCAATTCGTCATCCCATGCCCTACGGCGATCTGGCGGCCCAGAGAGTACAGCGTTTTGCCTCCCCGGAAGACCTGGATAAGCATAAATGCACCATCGAAGAGCGGGAAGAATATGAACCGCACATTGTCTCCGGAAACGTGATCTACGCCGGGGTGGATTACGGGGCAATCCTGCGCCAGGCAGAAAAAGAGGCCGATATCATCATCTGGGATGGCGGCAATAACGACCTGCCCTTTTACCACGCCGATCTGCACATCACCGTGGTCGATCCGCATCGTCCCGGCGATGAGTTGTTCTACTATCCCGGCGAAGCCAATCTGCGTATGGCCGACGTGCTGGTAATCAACAAGATGGACACCGCCGATCCGGAGGGCGTCAACCGGGTGCGGGAATCCATCTACGAGGTAAATCCCAGGGCAATGGTGATTGATGCGGCATCGCCTATTTTTGTGGAGGATTATCATCTCATCCAGGGCAAGCGGGTGCTGGCGGTGGAAGACGGCCCCACCCTGACCCACGGGGAGATGACCTACGGCGCAGCGGTGGTGGCGGCGCAAAAATTCGGCGCGGCCGAGTTGGTCGACCCCCGGCCCTACACCGTCGGAACCATTACCGAGACCTTCGAAAAATATCCCGAAATCGGTACACTGCTCCCGGCGATGGGCTACGGCGATCAGCAGGTGCGCGACCTGGAGGAAACTATCAACAAGACCGATTGTGATGTGGTCATCATCGGCACGCCCATCGACCTGCGCAAGGTAGTCAATCTGAATAAACCGGCCGTGCGGGTTAAATACGACTGGCAGGAAATCGGAAAACCGGATTTAACCGATGCGCTGAAGAAAATTCTCTAAGATATAAGACCTTATTACCTTTTAAAGAACTGTAATTATTAACTTTAAAAAACCACTGTCATTTTCCCAACCACGTTGTGGCTGGGAAAATGACATAAGTTATGTAATAATATAAACTTAGTTTGTAACAAGATCTATTATCAATAACAGCGATTATTTTTGGAAGGCCTTGCCTCCGGGCTTGGCCTTCCTGCTTTATATGAGGAACTGCTGTTTTATTTAAATTCCGGCAAGATAATGATCTCCGACCACCTTAGCTTACTGCGGAACAAATTAGCCGGATAATCTTGCAACTAAGAAACATGTTATTGGCGAGGATGATCAGTGATGAGCGATAAAAAAACAATTGTAGTGGCCCTGGGCGGCAACGCCATCACCCGGGAGCATGAGGAGGGGACCATTCCCCAACAATTTGCTAACACCCGCCGCAGCCTGGCCGGGGTAGTGGATCTGATTCAAATGGGCTACCGGGTGGTGATTACCCACGGCAACGGCCCCCAGGTGGGCAACGAACTGATTCGCGTGGAAGAAGCGGCCCGGCTGGTTCCGTTCCTGCCCCTGGGCATTTTAGTGGCCGACACGGAAGGGGGCATGGGTTACATGATTGAACAATGCCTGCAGAACGTGATGCACGATCGCGGGGTTCACAAAGAAGTGGCCTGCCTGGTTACCCAGGTTTTGGTCGATAAAGATGATCCTTCGCTGAAAAATCCCACCAAATTTGTCGGGCCGTTTTATGATGAGAGTCGCATAGAAACGTTGCGCCGGGAGCGGGGGTGGATCATCAAAGAAGACCCCGGCCGCGGTTACCGCCGGGTAGTGCCCTCGCCGGCGCCCAGGCACATTATCGCCCAAAATGTGATTAAGCTGCTGGTGGAAAACGGGATCATTGTCATTGCTGCCGGGGGCGGCGGGGTGCCGGCTTACCGGGAGGAGAACGGCTGGCTGGAAGGCGTCGATGCGGTGATCGACAAAGACCTGGCCTCGGCGGTGCTGGGGGCGGAAATCGGCGCCCAGGAGCTGATGATCCTCACCGAGGTGGAACGGGTAGCCTTGAATTTCGGGAAGCCAAATCAGCGTTTTCTCGACCGCATCACCGTGGCGGAAGCACAGCAGTATTTCGACGAGGGCCACTTTCCCTCCGGCAGTATGGGCCCTAAAATTCAAGCAGCAATCAATTTTATCCAAAGCGGCGGCGAGCGGGTGGTGATTACCTCAATCGACAAAACAACCGAAGCCGCCCACGGCCGGGCCGGAACGGTGATTACACCCTGAGGGCGCCTGCTGATGCCTGATTGCCGAAATGGGATGCTCGATCCGGTGCTGCTGCGCCGGGTCGCCAATTTGAGGCCCTGCCTCGACGGTAACTTCCAAAGGTTTATTATCCACGAATTACACGAATTACACGAAGGGTCTATCTCCTGCTCGATCCGGTGCTGCTGCGCCGGGTCGCCAATTTGAGGCCCTGCCTCGACGGTAACTTCCAAAGGTTTATTATCCACGAATTACA
>JAJRYW010000037.1 GCA_024275555.1 Calditrichota bacterium
AGCCGACGCCAAAGATGTCGGGATAAAAATATCCGCACAGGCCCACCAGCAGGCCCACCAGCGCCATAGCTGCCCAGAGCGGCAACCAGCGATGCACGTGTTGTTTGAAGAAGTGGGCGATGATCTGGGAGTAGCGCAGGTAGATTAGCGAGACCAGCCCGGCGGCAATCCCCAGCACGGCGTACAAATAGAGGTGCTGATAGGGGCCGATGGACACCGAGTCGAATATAAAGGTAGGGGTGTTTCCCAGGAAGACGCGGGAGATAGCGCTGGCGGCCACCGACGCCAAAATCAGCGCCGAAAATGTCGGAGAACGGAAATCATTAAGCAGGATTACTTCCAGGGCAAAGAAGATTCCGCCCAGGGGCGTATTAAACACAGCGGCAATGGCGGCGCCGGAGCCGGCTGCGGTCAGCATCCGCCGACGCGATTCCGGCAAGCCGAACAGGCTGCCCATCTTGCTGGCCATCCCGCCCCCCAACTGGGCAATCGGCCCCTCCGGCCCCACGGTCCCCCCGGTGCCGATACAAATGACCGGGGCTAAAAAATGAAACAGTGTGGTGCGAAAAGGAATATGCCCGCCGCGCATCGCTACCGACTTGATCACCTCCATCACCCCCCGTTTGCGGGCGGTTACCGGCGCCATATAGCGCATCAGGCTTTGCAGCAGCATCCCCAAAACCGGGATGAAAATGATCCAGACGCCCCCGGAACCGTTAATCTTCTCCGGGAGATATTCAAATGAAAGATAGTGGACAAGTTCCACCGCTTCGTGGAAGGTGACCGCGGCAATCCCGGCAACAATGCCGGTCAGAACAGAAAAGATGGTGAGAACAGTATAGTCCGGAAGACCTATTTGAGAGAGCCTTTTTTGAATCCGGTGTCGGAAGTCGTATACCAGGCGAATCCAATTTATGGGAGTATGATCACTCATGTCTGCAGATTTGTTAAACCTCCGCCTCAAATTGAGGTCAAGAATATGATATTCAGGGTCGCTTCGCAAGGGGAAATATTCAATTTCTTATCGAAACCGCCCCGATTTAAAACCCGGCAATTTTTTTAGGGAGAACACTGGATTATTCCCTTAAGTTTTAGTACATTCTTTCTACGGCTTCCATAGTTCGGAAAACGACCGCATAATACATTCATACTCCAAGACACGATACGCCCCTGCCGGCAAGCCGCTACCGTTTGAGAAATGAACCCACAATCGTGGGAATCATATAAAATAAGGAAAGCGTTTCCTAACTCAAACAAGGGGGTGTTCTCATGTACGAATTACCTGCCTGGGTTTTGGTGATTGGGTTTAGTCTTTTTTTCATGCTGGGCATGTTCATCTGGTACTTTTACTGTGTGATTTCTGCCGAGAAGGATAAGAAGGATCGTGCTCATCACACCAAGATGGCCCAATAGCCGTTTGCTCAACCTGCCGATGAAAAGAGCATCGATCTGACCACAGATCGATGCTCTTTTTGTTTGTTCTCAAAAATCATATTTCCACCTGAGATATGTCATTGTTTCCTACCATTGGATATCAAATATTCCCATAGCAGTTTATTGAGCGCCAAATATGACAATATTAACACACAGCTCTACGGTAAAGATAGCGCAATCACAGCACTCACTCCTGGATTCTCCGGTTGTTTTACTTCTCAGTTCAACCGCTCACTAAACTGAACGACCTTGCGAATGCCATTCCACATATAGCAAAACAGGTATGTCGTATGAAACCGCTTAAGTTCTTCGGGTTAACAATCTTGTTTTTGTTCTTATGCTGGAATTGCGAGAAGGATTATTCTCCCCTGGAGAAAGACCGTAAAACCCTGGTGCGCAAGGAGATGGTGTTTTTCTCCTCCGACCGCAACGGCGGCAATATGAACATCTGGAT
>JAJRYW010000038.1 GCA_024275555.1 Calditrichota bacterium
CCGGGTGGTAACAATGTTGCCGCTGCGGTCTTTTTTATAGCCGATGCGGTTGCCGCGCCGGTCAAACTCCGGGATAGGCGCCCCCTGCGGAGAACCGATTCCCACCGTATAGATCACCACTCCCTGTTCCGCCGCCTCTTTGGCCGCCTGCAGCGGGTCGCCCTCATGGTCTTCTCCGTCGGTAATGATGATCAGCGTCTTGTGTTTCAAATCTTTGGAGACAAAGGAGCGCATGGCGGTTTTAATCGCCTCGGAGATGGCCGTGCCGGGTTGGGGCGCTACACCGATGAACACCTCATCCAGAAACAGTTTGGCCGCACTATAGTCTAAAGTCAGCGGGCATTGCACAAAGGCCAGGCCGGAAAAGACGATCAAGCCGACCCGGTCTCCTTCCAGCCGGTCGATTAAGCTGCGTATCTCATGGCGGGCTTTTTCGAAGCGGTTGGGGGCAATGTCCTCGGCCAGCATACTTTTCGATACATCCAGGGCGATGAAAATATCCACTCCTTCCCGCTTTACCAGCTCTAAATGGGTGCCGATTTGCGGGTCGGCCAGCGCCAGTATCAGCACGCTAAGCGCCAGGATGACCAGCGCCGCTTTCCAGCCCTGCTTTTTGCGGCTGACTGTCGCGGTCATCCGCTCAATCAGCTCCGGGTCGCCCAGGCGCTCCATCAGCCGTTTTTTGTAGCGGAAACTCCACACCAAAAACCCGATCAGCAGCGGGATCAGCCAGTAGAGATAAAAATATTCCGGATGGGCGAATCTCAGCAAATCAAGCTCCTCAGTTTAAGGCAGTTTACGCAAATAGGTGTTCATCAATACCACTTCCATGAACAATAAGGCCAGGGCCGCCCCGGCATAAAAAAGGTATAACTCCCGGTACTTGGTAAACTCTTTCACTTCGATTTTGGTCTTCTCCAGCTCGCCGATCTCCCGGTAAATTTCGCGCAGTTTATTGGTATCGGTGGCGCGGTAATATTTTCCCCCGGTAATTTTCGCGATGCGCTGCAGCAGTTCTTCGTCAATTTCTACCGGAATAGGCCGGTACTGTTTGCCGAAAACGGGATGATCAAAAGGATACATGGCCGTACCCCGGGTGCCGGCCCCGATGGTGTAAACCCGGATGTCAAAGGTGTGGGCCAACTGCGCGGCGGTAATCGGGTCGACTTCCCCGGCGTTGTTTTCCCCGTCGGTCAGCAGGATCACCACCTTGCTTTTGGCTTTGCTCTCCTTCAGCCGCGCCACCGCTGTGGCCAATCCGTTGCCGATGGCCGTGCCGTTCCATTCTTCCGGGGCCACTTCCACCTTGCTCAGTATTTCCAGCAGCACCCCGTAATCCAGGGTCAAGGGGCACTGGCTGAAGGCTTCCCGGGCAAAGATGACCAGCCCGATGGGATCGTTGGTGCGCCCTTTGATAAACTCCTCGGCCACCGCTTTGGCCGCTTCGATGCGGTTCTTCGGTTTAAAATCTTCCGCCAGCATGGAGGTGGAGACGTCCAAGACCATCATAATGTCAATCCCTTCGGTGATGATCTCCTCCTGGCGGCTGCCCGATTGCGGCCGGGCCAGGCCCAATATCAGCAGCGACAAGATGGTCAGGCGCAGCAGAAAGGCATAGCGGTACAGCGCCTGCCGCATCGACGCCGGTGCTTTTTTTACATGGCGCAAGGTGGAAAACTTCATCTTCCCGCTGCGGCGCAAACGCTGACGCCAGTAATAAATCCCCAGGAAGGGAATCAGGGTCAGCAGAAACAGGTATTCGGGATTGGCAAAGCGGAACATATTAATCGGCGCCTCCTGTATCCGATCCGCTGTAATCCGGAAGATCGCTCTTGCTGCCCCCGGTTTTTCCCGGGGCGCCTGTCTCGCTCAGGGCCCCATTGACCATTTCCCGGTGTTCCACTGCCTGGAATTCCAGCTTGGTTTGCTCAATCAGTGCTTTTAGTTGATTCACCACCGCCTCCGTTTCCCCGGGCCCGGGGATATGTTTGGCAAATTTGACCAGATCGCAGGCGCTCAGCACACTCTCTGTTTCCCGGATGATTTCATCAGGCAAATCAACTCCCGGGAGCGATTCCAAAATTTCCGAGGTCGTCTCTTCCAGGGCGGGGATAAAGAACCGGCCTTCCAGGTAGCGGCGCAGAATGTCGGAGAGTTCCGTATAAAAGACTTTGTACTCCCCGCGCACAAGCAGGTCCGATTCCATCAGGCGCTGCAATGACTCCAGGGCCAACTCGTGGGCCGGGCGAATTACCTCTTTTTTGAAAAGCGGTTCTCCCTTGCGGCGCTTTTTGAGTAGCTGCCAGATCACTGCGGCGATGATCAGGGCCAGGATTAATCCGGCCAGGGCCACCTGCTGCCAGCTCCACCCGCTGTCCGGCAGGCGCGGCGGCCGGATATCCCGGATCTCGGCGTCCTCGGCGTTGATCAGGCTTTCCACGCGGATCTGCAGCGGCTCCGAGGTAATGATCTGGTAGCTGCTGCCGCTATCCGGGGTGCGAAAGGCGATGGGGAAGGGGGGAATGACAAACCGGCCGGTGTCATACACCGAGATGGTGTACTCAAACTTCTCCAAAATCCGCGCTCCCTCTTTGCGGGGAGGATAGACTTTGTAATCCTTGATTTCAAACATGCCCAGGTTGCTACCTTTGCCGGGATCGCGCACTTCCAGGGAGGTGTCGCGTTCCACGCTAAGGGTGTAGGTGATCCGGTCGCCAATGGTGATGACCGAGCGATCCACCGCTGCGTCCACCTGGATCAGCGGCGACTGGCCATAAGCGGTTCCCAGAAACACTACGGATATTAAGATGGTCAGGAAAAGGGAAGCTTTCTTCCATTGCCCGTCTTTCCGCCCCCCCCTGTCATTTCGAACCCCGTTTTCCCGGGGTGAGAAATCTGTATTGTGCAGAAAAGTGGGTTTGGCTGCCCCGTGAACATTCAGTGGGGCTACAGATTTCTCACGTTCGTTCGAAATGACATTGGTTTTTCGTACCCCCCTGTCATTTCGAACCCCGTTTTCCCGGGGAGAGAAATCTGTGTTGTGCAGAAAAGTGGGTTTGGCTGCCCCGTGAACATTCGGTGGGGCTACAGATTTCTCACGTTCGTTCGAAATGACATTGGTTTTTCTCCCCTCCCTGTCATTTCGAACCCCGGGATGGGGTGAGAAATCTGTATTGTGCAAAATGCTGGGTTTGGCCATCATGGGAACATTCAGTGGGCCGACAGATTTCTCAC
>JAJRYW010000039.1 GCA_024275555.1 Calditrichota bacterium
AGCTCAACCGGCTTTTGCAGTGGGATTTCCGGGAGGCGATACTGAGCTTTAACGAGGTTACCGGCATTACCAGTTCCGCCATCGGGACGGTGATTGACTTCCACGAACAGCTAAAACGCAGCGGCCGCACCATGCGCATCAAAGGGATGAGCGATAAGGCCTACAGCGTGTTTAAGTACTTTAAGCTGGATGAATTATTCCCGATTGAGAGATAATGCCGGCCGGCTATCGCTACTGTTCGAACGATGGTTTTTGGAGGGGCTTTTGAGCTTCTTTTTGGACGCCGACGCCGTGAAGATAAACCATCTTCCCGCCTAATATCCCGGTGCGAAATAAAAAAATCACCGCTACCACACCGACAAGATAGTAGAGCCATTTCTGGGGTTTATCCAGCCAGTTTAATTTGGCAAAGATAAAGCGGCACACCCCCAGGGCAATAAAGCTCCACATAGCAATCGTAGCGGAGAGGCGATGACTATCTACCAGGCTTTCCACATCCGGGGCAATTTCTAAAGCCTCCCGGGCCTGGTTGCCGGTCAGCACCGCGGCAATCGAGCAGAGAATACCCACCCCCAGCAAATAGGCGCTGATCTGGCGAAAATTGTCCTTGCCGGTTAGCAGGTAGAGCAGATCGGTCAGGACGGCCGCCGACAGCAAACCGATGGTAAAGTGTACGATGATCGGGTGAAAATGATACATAGTCAGGCTATCGGTTTTTAGGTTTTAGATGGTTAGGTTTTGCGTAACAGATCCCCAGTGTCAGTCGTGGTCGTTGTAGGGGTGAGGCGCGCCTTAGCCCTACAGCCATTATTCCGGGCCAAAACTACACTTTTTTAGCAGCTTATGCAATACTCGGTAAACGAAATTTATCGGAATACCGGGACTTAAAATGCTGAAGCACCAATTGATGGCGTTTGTCCCGCAAATGCGGATCGGCGGCCACCAGGGCAAAGGCGTCCTTCCGGGCCGCCTGGATGATGCGTTGATCGGTCACCAGGTCGGCATATTTTAAATCCGGGAGTCCGTGCTGGCGGGTGCCGAAGAACTCCCCGCTTCCACGAATGCGCAAATCTTCTTCGGCAATCCGGAAACCATCATTCGTTTGGGTCATGATGTGCATGCGCTGCTGAGCCGTTTCGGAAATATCGCCGGGGGTGATCAGGATGCAATATGATTGCTTGCTCCCCCGCCCCACCCGGCCGCGAAGCTGGTGCAATTGGCTCAACCCAAACCGCTCCGCGTGTTCGATGACCATAATCACCGCGTTGGGCGCATCCACCCCCACTTCGATCACCGTGGTGGACACCAGCAAGTGAATCTCCCCGGCTTTAAAAGCGGCCATGGTCTTTTCCTTCTCGGCCATCTTCATGCGCCCGTGGATCAGCGCCAGCCGAAATTCCGGAAACACTTTTTTCTGCAAATAATTGAAAGCTTCGACGGCCGCTTTTAAATCCATCTTTTCCGATTCTTCCACCAGCGGATAGACAAAATAGGCCTGGGCGCCCCGGCTCAGTTCCGTGCGGATAAAATCATACACATTCGACAATTGCGCCTCGGTGCGCCATTTGGTGATAATCGGGAGGCGGCCGGGCGGCATTTCGTCAATCACCGATACATCCAGATCGCCATAGATGGTTAACGAGAGGGTGCGCGGGATGGGCGTGGCGGTCATCACCAATACGTGGGGGGATTTTCCTTTTTCAATCAGGTCGCCGCGCTGCATGACGCCAAAACGGTGTTGCTCGTCGATGACCACCACCCCCAGGTTGGCAAAAGTAACCTTCTCCTGGATGAGCGCATGAGTGCCCACCACCAACTGCGCCTCCCCCCGGGATATTCGCTGTTGTATCCGGCTTTTCTCTTTTTCCCGCAAACTGCCAATCAGCAGTTCGATCCGGTATTGATCCTCCGGAAGCAAATTAGCGATGCTTAAATAGTGCTGTTGAGCCAGAATCTCGGTGGGGGCCATCAAAACGGCCTGGTAGCCGTTTTGGATGGCCATCTGCATAGTCAACAAGGCCACCACGGTTTTCCCGGAACCGACATCGCCCTGCAGCAGGCGATTCATGGGATGCCCCTTCACCAAATCCGCCCGGATTTCCTGCAAGACCCGTTTCTGCGCCCCGGTAAGCCGGAAGGGCAGGCCGGCGGTAAACTGCTGCACCTGCTTTTCATCAATATTGATGGGAAGGCCCTGCACCGGGGAATAAAAATGAAACTTGCGCAGGGCCATCAGCAGTTCCAGGTAAAACAATTCCTCATATTTAAAGCGGCGCTGCACCTGGTGCAACATCTCCGCCGAGGAGGGAAAGTGCATTTGCCGGTAAGCTTCCGCGCGGCGGAGCAAACGGTATTTTTGAATGAGGTGCTCCGGCAGGGTTTCCGGGATAAGCTGCCCGTATTTACGGAAGGCCTCGGAAAAAATGCGCCGGATGGCGTAATTGCTGATAGCCGCTTTTTTGAACTCCTGCCCGGAAGGATAGATGGGAATCAACTGGCCGGTGTGCAGCGCTTCTTTTTGCTCGGAGAGAATGTCGAAATCCGGATGCACCATTTGCCAGCCGCGATAAAATCCCACTTTGCCGCTCAGGGCCACCAGTTGGTCGGTGTGAAAAATTTTCGAGAACAGGTCGACCTGGTTAAACCAGACCGCTTCGAGCATCCCGCCGGCGTCGGCAATGCGCACGATGAGACGGCGTTTCCCCCGGGAAATGCGCTCCACCCCCACCACGGTTCCGATGACGGTGACCTCTTCATCCGGCTGGATCTCATCAATGCGGCGGATTTGGGAGTGATCCAGGTAGCGGCGGGGCTGGAATTCCAACAAGTCTGCAAAAGTATAAATACCGGCGGTTTGAAAGGCGGCTGCCCGCACCGGCCCGACGCCCTTCAAATATTGGACTTCCGTCTCCAGGGGATTTTTAAATGCTTGAGCGGTCATGATTGGCAAATATTTTGAGAATGTGCGGGACAACCGGGTTCCTCGCCGTTGCGGTTATCCCAAAGGGCGGCAGACTTCCTCCTTATCCACAATGCCATCCAGCAAATATAAAATTCGATGCGCTTTTTCGGCGCAGGATTCATCGTGGGTAACGATAATAAAGGTCTGCTGATATTTCCGGTTTAAATCCAGGATCAGCGAGTAGAGCGCCTCGCTGTTGGTGCGGTCCAGGTCGCCGGTCGGTTCATCGGCCAACACCAGGGCGGGCCGGTTGATCAGCGCCCGGGCAATGGCCACGCGCTGCTGCTCCCAGCCGGAAAGCTGGTTGGGGCGATGATGCAGGCGTTCTCCCAGCCCCACTTCTTCCAGCATGGCCCGGGCGTCCCCTTCCTGGCTGCGCCAATCGCTGCTGCGGATCATCCGGGGAATGAGTACATTCTCCAGCGCAGTAAACTCGGGCATCAGGTAATGAAACTGGAAGATAAAACCGATGTTGCGATTCCGGAAGGAGGCCAGCCGGTCTTCATCAAATTTGTGCACCGCTTCATTATCGATTAAAATTTCTCCGCTGCTGGGAACATCCAGGGTGCCGACCAGGTTCAGCAGGGTGCTTTTGCCCACCCCGGAAGGCCCCATAATCACCACAATTTCTCCCCGCCGGATACTCAGGTTGATATCGCGCAATACTTCCACCCGGGCCGGGCCGGAGTTGTAGACCTTTGCCAGGCGCCGGGCAACCAGAATGTTATCTGTTTGAGAACTCATGTTCAACGGACACTCCTATTCATAGCGGATCGATTCCACCGGGTTTAAGCGTGAAGCTTTGTAAGCCGGGTATACCGCCGCAGATAAACACAGCACCATCCCGATAAGGCCCACCACCACAAAGTCCAGGTAGTGCATTTCGATGGGGAGCTGATCGATGATGTAAACATCCGGCGGCAGGCTGACCAGCCCGAAAGTCTGCTGCACATAGCAAACCAGAAACGCCAGGCTGCTCCCGACCACCACGCCGATCACACCAATTAATAATCCTTCCAATAAAAAGATGCGCATTATGCTCCGCGAAGGCGCGCCCATGCTTTTTAAGATTCCGATCTCGCGGGTTTTTTCCATGAGAATCATGATCAACGAACTGACGATGTTGAAGGCCGCCACCATGATGATCAGGCTGAGGATCAGGGCGAAGAGCCACTTCTCGTAGGTCATCCAACTGTAGAGGCTCTTATTTTGCTCGAACCAGGTTTTGGCCACAAACGGGTAGCCGCCCAATTTGTCCTGGATTTGCAGGGCCACCCGGTCGGCCCGGGTGTAGTCGTCTAATTTAACTTCGATGCGGGTGACTTCTCCGGGCAACTTAAAGAGCTTCTGGGCCTGCTCCAGGGCGATGTAGGCCAGCACTTTATCGTATTCATAGAAGCCGATTTCGCTAATCCCGGTAACCACAAACTGCTGCACTTTGGGGGCGCTCATCAGGCTGGCCTGGCGCGGCAAGGCCCACAGGGTGACAATATCCCCTTCCTCAAAAATAAACAGACTTTCCGCCAGGTAGCGGCCCAGCACAATTCCCGGCACCTTGCGGCCCTCCACATCTTGCATGCCCAGGTCAAATTTGCCGGAATAGATGCTTTGGGGAACCACGCTCACTTCTGCGGCGCTGGCCGGGTCCATCGCCCGCACCACCACCGGCTGGTTGTTCTCTTTGGACCTCAGCACGCTTTCCTTGGTGATGACCGGGGAAACGCCCACCACGTGCGGCACGGTGCGGATCGAATCGATCAGGGCGGGATAGTCCTCGATTCCGTAATGATAGAACTTGCGCACCTGGATGTGGGCGTCCGCGCTGATGAGACGATCGCGCACTTCGCTCTCGAAACCGTTGAAGGCCGAGAGCACAATATCCAGGGCGGCCACGCCGATCACCACCCCGATTACGGAGACCATGGTGATGATGGAAATAAAGCCGGTGCGTTTTTTAGCCCGGAAGTAGCGTAAGGCAATAAATGTTTCAAATTTCATCGATATCCTAACCCGGGTAAACCGCCCTCCGGCTGTTGGCAACAACTAAACGAGGGCAGTCTCCGTGATTTCGTAAAAAATTCTATCACCCATTCAACAGCGATGATTTGCGAAATATTCGAAAAAGAATGCTGAATCGAATGTTACTATTCAGCCTTTTATTTTTTGACTGGATGAACAGGATTGACTGCCCCGGCTGGCCGGGGCTGTTCATCTTAATTCTTATAAAACACCATTACAAATTGCTGGGTTTGTGTATTTAAATTCGTTTTTCTCAACTCAATGAATAAACATTTTTGTAACCGGATTCAAAAGAACCAACCCGCTCGGGTTATATAACCTGAATAATTCATCACGCCAAGACGCAAAGCCGCAAAGTATTGAAAAAAGCGAAGTTCAGAAATATGTTGGAACAGAGATTCAAGAACTAAATTTTTTTTAGACTTTTTTTCTAATATGTTGTTTCTTTGCGTCTTAGCCCCGGCCAGCCGGGGTGAGTAATTTATGAATTAATCAGGATAAGTAAGTGGCATTATTAATTCGACACTTTTGTCATTCCCGCTCCCGGCCGACCGGGATAAGCGGGAATCCATATATCAGCGTTTGGATGCCCGATTAATACATTCCCCGGCGCGCCGGGGCAGGCAGGGCATGACAGCTTGCACCAAAATGTGTCGTTTATTTGAGTGCAGTTACTTACACTAAAAAACATAAACAAGGATATAATTTGTTATTCCTCTATGTTTTGTTTTAAACCGTTCCGAAAAAACAGGGTTGTGATCTAAGTTTTGATGAACCGGATAAAATCTCATCTTTAATCCTGTTCATCCTGTTCATCCCGTCTAAAATTAAGGCTGAATAGTTACAATCGAATTTGAATAACCTGCTAAACAAATCATTAAGCTATTTGATACGTCCCAATCCGGAAATGGTTCTTAGTCATCTTCCGGCTGGGAAGACAGCGATTCCGGGCGCATCATCGGGAAGAGGATTACATCCCGGATCGAGTGCTGGTTGGTTAGCAGCATGGTCAGCCGGTCGATGCCGATTCCCAGGCCGGCGGTGGGGGGCATTCCGTATTCCAGGGCGCGCAAGAAATCTTCATCGAGCACCTGGGCCTCGTCGTCGCCCTTGGCGCGCAATTGCATTTGCGCCTCAAAACGCTGCCGCTGGTCGAGGGGGTCGTTCAACTCGCTAAAGGCGTTCCCCACTTCCTTTCCGGCGATGACCGGCTCGAAGCGCTCCACCAGGGCGGGATTCTCCCGGTGTTTTTTGGCCAGCGGAGAGAGTTCCACCGGATGGTTAGTGATGAAAGTGGGCTGAATCAATTTGGGTTCGACGAACTCCCCGAAAATTTCATCAATTATTTTTCCGCCGCCCCAACTCTCATCGACCTCCAGATGCAGTTTTTTGGCGGCGGCGCGGAGTTCTTTTTCATCGGCCTCCTGCAAATCCAGGCCGGTATATTCGCGGATGCCCTCAAAAAGGGGCAAACGCCGCCAGGGAGGCGTCAGGTCAATTTCATGCTCCTGGTAAGTAA
>JAJRYW010000040.1 GCA_024275555.1 Calditrichota bacterium
CTCTTTAATCTTCTAAATTTTTAATCTCTAATCTTTCCACTCTTTAATCTTCTTTCTCTGTTTCTTTAACACAACTCAACCTCGAGCCTTTTTGCTGATATTCCCGGCCGCATTTGGAGCAGGCGGCCTGATTCTTTTGAAGCTTCAATCGTGTTCCGCAGCGGCACATCCAGCCGACTTGCCGGGCCGGATTACCGACCATCAGCGCGTAATCCGGCACATCCTTGACAATCACCGCGCCGGCGCCGATAAAGGCAAACCGGCCGATAGTGACGCCGCAGACAATGGTGGCATTAGCCCCGATGGAAGCGCCGTAACAGACTTTGGTGGGAACGTAAAACTCGCCCCCGCGCTGGGGAAATTCGCTGCGGGGGTTGAGCACATTGGTAAAGACCATCGAAGGGCCGCAAAACACGAAATCTTCCAACTCCACCCCTTCGTACACCGAGACATTGTTCTGAATCTTCACCCCGTTGCCGATCTTGACATTGTTGCCCACATTCACATTCTGTCCCAGCGAACACTTTTTACCGATTTTTGCCCCGCTTTGCACATGGCTATAGTGCCAGATTTTCGTCCCCTCGCCGATTTCGCAGCCTTCATCGACCACCGCGGTGGGATGCACGAAATAGTTCTGCCCGGCGACGGATTTTGCCTCTGCCGGCGTCTCTTCGTTGACCACGACCTGTTTTTCCAGGCAGGCCTGGGCTTTTTCCAGCACCTTTAAAACGCTGACGCCATTTTCTCCGTCGGCGATGGGGGTGGTATTGGTCTCCACACAGCGGCGAAAATGCTCCAGTTCCATTTGCAGCGGCTGGGCTGCTTCAAACTCGATCACCTGGAAATCGCTCTCGCGCTTGATCGGTTCGCCGGCCACCCAGTCGATTCCTTTGGGGTAGAGCACCAGCTTGTTTTCCTTGCGGCTGTCCTCGAAAACGACCATGTTCCGGTCGCCGATGACCACCAGCCGGTGTTCTTTGAAAGGGTGCAGCCAACTGACATGAATATGCGCCAGGACATTATGGGGAAAGGTTAACTGGGTCAGGGTGACATCATGGATGCCCGGCTGCAGGAAAATGCCGCCTTTGGCGTCCACCTCGATGGGATCTGCGCCGATCAAATACTGCAATACGGAAATATCATGCGGGGCAAACGACCAGAGGATGTTCTCTTCTTTGCGCACCGTGCCCAGGTTCAACCGGTTGCTATAGATGTATTGCAGTTTGCCGATCACGCCGGTATCAATCAATTCCTTGATCTTACGGATGGCGGGGTGAAAGAGCAGGATATGCCCGACCATGAGCACCCGCTTTTGTTTCCGGGCCAGTTGCTGAAGCTGTTCGGCGTCGCCGGAGAAGAGCGCCAGGGGTTTTTCCACCAGCACGTGCTTGCCGGCCTCCAGCGCCGCCCGGGCGACCTGGAAGTGCGTCTCCGCCGGGGTAGCGACCACCACCGCGGCAACCGCCTCGTCTTTGAGTACATCCTGCAGGTAGGGGGTGAAGATTGCCTCCGGGGCCAGCTCCTGGGCCTGCTTGCCCTGGGCCTGATCAACATCGCAAATATATTTCAGCGACTTGCCCCACAGTTGGGAGGCGGTGCGGACATGGTTTTTCCCCCACCGGCCGCAGCCAATTACAGCGAGTTGAAAGGTCTTTTCTGTCATTCAGACGTATCCTTATTCCGGGTTGGGCATAGCTCCGCCCCGTCACTTACAGCTTGTTCAAAAAAAGCTGCACCGGGGCATGGGTTAATCTATAAAAAAAGGGCGCACCTGAACTACAGGAGTTCCCTTTCCAACTCACTACTCATATCGATACACGACCGGCTCTATCCGGGAATGAGCAGAGATAACATCCATTGTCGCAATACTGGCATTCGGTTCTACAGCTCTGCATAGCACTCGCAAAGAACGTGTAACGATCAATATTCTGGTTAATTACTTCAGGAAATCCGTTTCCGGAATGTCGCGGCAGGTCTATTCATTACGACTGCATTCTTGCTTGCCTTCCTCAGCCCTGACATTGCTTTACCCAATCCCGGGTAAATCGTGCTAAATCATCGGTCGGGGATTACCAAACTTTATCATTCGATCGAAATTCCCCTATTAAAAAAAACGGTTTTGTGTGTTGCCTTCATGTAATGGCAATGTCCCCCCTTAATCCCCCCCGGCTGGCCGGGAGGGAAACCGGTCTCCCTCCCCGATTTCGGGGAGGGCCGGGGTGGGGAAATTTCACTTAATAGACCTTATTACAAGTTAAATGTATATACATACTCAATTTATGTCATTTTCCCTAAGGGATGGCGTTGGGAAAATGACAATGGTTTTTTAAAGTTAATAATTTCAGTTCTTTAAAAGATAATAAGGTCTAACAACTGTCCGGCTACACAAACACAAAAGAACAACCGCTTACCTCCTTTTTTCGAGCCACAGTAGAATTAACCCGACCGCACAAGTTTGGTTGAAATCTCAATTATCAAGCACCAAATAACAAACAATATCCAAAACTCAATTGATCAAATTCAAATCACAATTCGGCTTTATTCTGATTTTTCCTTACTATTCAGCAAGTGAAGAGTGTCGGGATTTTGGATTGCATCGACTGTGTCGATGCATGCATTGACACAGTCAATGCAATCCGAATGCTTCCATCATGGCAGCGACTTCTAACCGGATATAAAAATTTTACCATTTTTTTCTTTCGATTCTTTGGTGTGTTCAGTGGGCTGAATAGTTACGATTTTTCAATAATCGCAGAAATGTCTTTTTTAGTTCATCGGCCTCATTTAACAGTCTTTCAGCCTCACGAGGATTCTCCAACGCGTTTGTTTCACTAATTAAACGAAACCAATAATGTGACTCCTTTGCCTCTTTTCTGGAAATCTTCATACGCATCAAGAAACCCTTTTTACTGAGGGCTTC
>JAJRYW010000041.1 GCA_024275555.1 Calditrichota bacterium
CATGAAAAATCATACGTTTCTGTTAACCTGAATACTTCATCACGCCAAGACGCCCGCGAAGCGGTTCCGTTGGAAAAAGCCGCAAAGTATTGAAAAAAGCGAAGTTCAGAAATATGTTGGAACAGAGATTCAAGAACTAAATTTTTTTTAGATTTTTTTCTAATATGTTGTTTCTTTGCGTCTTAGCCCCGGCCAGCCGGGGTGAGTAATTTATGAATTAATCAGGTTAAAATCATAATATTAAACCGAAATTTCTCAAAACTATGGGGATAATTATGAACACTGGTAAACTGAAGCTAATCGTCTGGGCGATGGCTCTACTATGGATTATTCCGATTTTCGCCCGGGAACCGGATTCCACCCAATTAACCCTGGAGCGAATTTACAGCGCCCGCGAGTTTTTCCCGGATCGATTTGGCCCGGCCCGCTGGTTAAAAGACGGCAGCGGTTACACCACCCTGGAATCTTCGCAATCCCTGGAACGCGGTCGCGATATTGTGCGCTACAACCCGGAAACCGGGGCGCGGGAAATCCTGGTGTCCGCCCGGCAGTTGATTCCCCCCGGCGATTCGGTTGCGTTGCGAATCCGCAGCTATGAGTGGTCTCCCGACAGGCAGTATTTGCTCATCTACACCAACACCCGCCGGGTCTGGCGGATGGACACCCGGGGTGATTACTGGTCGCTCCACCTTTCCAGCGGAGACTTGCACCAACTGGGCGGGGATGCACCGGAATCCAGCCTGATGTTTGCCAGTTTTTCCCCGGATAGCCGCAAAGTGGCCTATGTTTCCCGCAATAATCTCTTTGTGGAGGATTTGGCTTCCCACAAAATTATCCCGCTTACTGAAGACGGCGGCAAGAACATCATCAACGGGACCTTTGATTGGGTCTACGAGGAAGAATTGGGTCTGCGCAAAGGATTCCGCTGGAGCCCGGACAGCCGACACATCGCCTATTGGCAGTTGGATGATGAAGGCGTGGGCAAATTTTTTATGATCAACAACACCGATTCGATCTACTCGAAAATTATTCCGCTGCAATATCCCAAGGCGGGCACGACCAACTCTGCGGCCCGGATCGGCGTGGTCTCCGCTGAGGGCGGCGAGACCCGCTGGTTTGCCATTCCCGGCGATCCGCGCAACCACTACCTGGCCCGGATGGATTGGGCGGCCTCTCCGGAAGAGGTGGTCATCCAGCAGTTGAACCGTCTCCAAAACACCAACCGGATCATGCTGGGGAATATCAGCGACGGCTCGGTTAAAACGATTTTTACAGACCGCGATAGCGCCTGGGTGGATGTTCATAATGATCTGCATTGGCTGGATGAGGGCAAATCGTTCACCTGGGTGAGCGAGCGCGACGGCTGGCGGCATATCTTCCGTATTTCCCGCAACGGCAAAAAAGTGAAACTGCTTACCAAAGGCAACTACGACATCACCAAAGTGGTGCACCTGGATGAGGCTAATGGCTGGATTTACTTTATGGCCTCGCCGGAAAATCCCACCCGGCGCTATCTCTACCGGGTGCGGCTGAACGGCAAAGGCAAGGCAGAACGGCTGACGCCCAAGAACCAACCGGGGTGGCACAGCTATAAGTTTTCTTCGGACGGGCGCTGGGCCTTCCATTATTATTCCCGTTTTGACGAGCCAACGATCACCGAATTGATCCGCCTGCCGGAGCACCGCACCCGCCGGATTTTGGTGGATAACGCCCGGCTGAAAGGAAAAGTTCAGGCCCTCCGGCGCGGCGAGGTGGAGTTTTTCCGGGTCGATATCGGCGAGGGCGTGGAGCTGGACGGCTGGATGATGAAGCCGCCCGATTTTGATCCGTCTGAGAAATACCCGGTGCTGTTCTACGTGTACGGAGAGCCGGCCGGTCAGACCGTGGTGGATCGCTGGGCTTCCTATCGCTATTTCTGGCATTTGTATTTAACCCAGCAGGGCTATATTGTGGCCAGCGTAGACAACCGGGGTGTTCCCGCGCCTCGCGGCCGGGAATGGCGAAAAATTGTCTACCGACAGATTGGTGTTTTAGCCTCTGCCGATCAGGCCGCGGCAGTGCAGGCGCTGCTGAAAAAACGCTCTTATCTTGATCCGGAGCGGGTGGGAATCTGGGGATGGAGCGGGGGCGGCTCGATGAGCCTAAACGCCATCTTCCGCTATCCGGACCTCTACAAAACCGCGATCTCCGTGGCGCCGGTCACCGACCAGCGCTATTATGACACCATCTACCAGGAGCGCTATATGGGCCTGCCGGAGGATAATCCCGGGGGCTACAAAAACGGCTCGCCGATCACTTTTGCCGGGCAGCTAAAAGGAAGTCTGCTCATCATCCACGGCACCGGCGACGACAATGTGCATTATCAAAACACCGAGGCGCTGGTGAACGAACTGATTCGCCACAACAAACCGTTTACCATGATGGCCTATCCCAATCGCTCTCACGGCATCTACGAAGGACGCAACACCATCCGGCATTTGTACGAATTGATGACCGATTATCTTCGCCAAAACCTGCCGGTGGAAGGCCGGAAGGGAGCGCCGTCAGCCCCGGCCCGGTAAATCTCAGATAAATCTTTTGCCAGGGCGGGACAGATATTAATTTCGACTTCTTTATTGATGGGATAGCAGACGCACAACAACGAGGGACTTATGTATCGAATTGAATCGAAGATTGATCCGGGCAGTGCGGAATTCCGGAAAAACAAAGAGAGCATGGAAGCATCGCTGGAAACGCTGAGGGAGCGTATCGACAAGGTTCGGCAAGGGGGACCGCCTCACGCCCACAAAGCTCACCAGAAACGGGGCAAGCTGTTTGTCCGGGAGCGCCTCAAACGCCTCTTCGATCCCGACACCCCCTTCATGGAATTCTCTCCTTTAGCGGCCTGGGATATGTACGACAACGAGGCCCCCGGCGCCGGGATGGTCACCGGCGTGGGAGTGATACACGGCCAGAAGGTGCTGGTGGTGGCCCACGACGCCACCGTCAAAGGCGGCACTTATTTCCCGATGACCATCAAAAAACATGTGCGGGCCCAGGAGATTGCCATGCAGAACCGGCTCCCCTGCGTTTACCTGGTGGATTCCGGGGGCGTCTTTTTGCCCCATCAGTCGGAAACCTTCCCGGATAAAGAACATTTTGGACGCATTTTTTTCAACCAGGCCCGCATGTCCGCCGAGGGGATTCCCCAGATTTCCGTGGTGTTAGGTTCCAGCACCGCCGGAGGGGCTTATCAGCCGGCCATGAGCGACGAAGTGGTGATTGTGCGCAAACAGGGCTACATCTACATCGGCGGGCCTCCGCTGGTTAAAGCCGCTACCGGGGCGGTGGTCACGGATGAAGAATTGGGCGGCGCCGATGTGCACACCCGCATCTCCGGAACCGCGGATCATTACGCCCTCAACGAAGAACACGCCTTTGAGATTACCCGCAACATTATGGAAAACCTCAACCCGGCCCCCCATTGGGAGTTGGACCGGAAAGAACCGGAGGAGCCGTATTACGATCCCCGGGAACTATACGGTATCATTCCCGAGGATATCCGCAAATCGTTTGACATGCGCGAGGTGATTGCCCGGATTGTCGACGGCAGCCGTTTCCAGGAGTTTAAGGAGTATTACGGCCCCACCCTGGTGTGCGGGTTTGCCCGGATTATGGGCTACCCCATCGGCGTCATCGCGAATAACGGGGTGCTGTTCAGCGAAAGCTCTCTAAAGGGGGCGCATTTTATCAACCTGTGCACCCAGCGGAAAATCCCCCTTTTGTTTCTGCAGAATATTACCGGATTTATCGTCGGCAAAGAGTACGAGCA
>JAJRYW010000042.1 GCA_024275555.1 Calditrichota bacterium
GCGGAATTCGGATTTACCGAGTTGAAGATTTTTGATGTGCTTGGGAATGAAGTGAAATCGTTAGTAAGCAAAAACCTTTCTCCGGGAAGCTACGAAGTCACCTGGGATGGCACAAACAACACCGGCCAGGCGGTTGCCAGCGGCGTTTATCTCTACCGCCTGCAAGCCGGCAATTTTACCCGGGTGCGCAAGATGACGCTGATGAAGTGAATAACTGCCGAGAGAAACATTGACAGGAGGTGTTGTGTGGCATAAAGCCTAAGAAAATCCCGCCGTCAACCGCGGCGGGATTTCTTTGACCGTAGACGTTATCCGGTCAGGAGGCATTTCCATGCGGTGCATTTCCATGCGGTGCATTTCCATGCGGTGCATTTCCATGCGGTGCATTTCCATGCGGTGCATTTCCATGCGGTGCATTTCCATGCGGTGCATTTCCATGCGGTGCATTTCCATGCATAAGCACTTCTATTAGCCTAAAGCCCGGTCAACAATTCATTGGGCGCCACCAGGCGGAAATCTCCTACGCCATAATCATCCCGGAAAATGACATCCACACTTTTAGTATCATAATGCCATATTTCTACTTCGCCAAACATCCCTTTGCCATCACGACGGATCACCTGGTCCGGTTTGCCGAATATGACATAAACTTTCCCCTGGTCGGAGTAGCGGCGCTTGCCCTGCTGATCTACAACCGAATAGACCTGCCGGGCAATATTAATGCGGCGATAGAATTCGGTCATCAATTCGTTGCGCACCGTACCGGGAGAGGGATCGCGTTTCTTCCAAAAGCGTTCCAGGGCCTCCTGGCGGGCCGGACCCTCGATCCGGCTTAACTGCTCCAACTCCTCCGGCGAGGCAATAAAGCGAAGATCATCGATGAGCGAAAGAAAATCAAAAAAGCGTAAATCAGTCGGATTTTGATAGACCATAAAGCGGCACAACCGCTCCAGTTGATATTGTCCGCCGGGCGTTTCCACCTCAACTTTCAACTGATACACACCCGGGGGCAAATTTTCCGTATCAAAACCATACATGACCGGCAACCGGCGTCCCCTTAATGTCAGCGAGCGGTCTTTCAGAATCACCTCGTTCCGCCGGGGGTCGATATAGGAAATCCGGTAGTGCAGAGAATCCTCCGGTAATTGGTGACGGAGATATATCTCGAAATAGCAGAACAGGAAAGGCGTATCGCTGCCGAAAATCTTGGCCGGATAGGGCAACACTGCGGTTTGAGCCTCTGCTCCGGGCGGCCCGGTCAGGTTGCGGCGCGCCAGCAGAAGATCGCTGATCTCCAGCGCCAGCGGAGAATTGCCGAAGTTTTCAAACGGATACTGCTGAACCGCCTCCCGGCCGGTGTGTAAATCGGTCAGGCTGATCAGGGCGTAAAATTTGCCTTCCGGTAGATCAAGCGGTATGCGATAGAGACGGCTCCAATCATAGCTGCCGGTCCGGGAATACGATTTCACCCGAACGCTGTCGAGCAGGATCTTTTCCTTCAGCAGTTCATTTTCCGGGGTTACAATGGAAATATCAATCTCATAGCGGGCCACATAAAAGGAACCATGCTTTTTGAAGACAAAATCGGCCGGCGCCAGGTCCAGAAAAAGCACCGAGATCGTCTCATTGGCCTGATCATCCTTCCCGTTCCAAAACTGAACGTACAAAGACGGTGTGCGGCACTTCAGGTCATTTTTCAGCCATCTCCCCTGGGGGAACATGGGCATGATCAGCACCAGCAACAGCGCCACAACGATGATAAATCGGGGTTGATTAAGATGAAAATCGGGCGGTTTCCCGGTGGGACGAGACCGCGAGCGAGTAAATGACTTCCCTGCCATTTGCTACCCTCCTTAGTTAAACTCCATTTGATATCCATTATCGGTAAACAGGAAAAATATTTGAAGAATTTCAAGACAACCGGGCAGATTATTCAGAAAAATTATTATATTATCAGCGGAGTTACTGAGAGTGTACCTTTAAATCAGCAAACCTTAACATGTTGATCTTTTCGAACTTAGTCTTAGTTAGCTCGTTGAAGTGAAATAGCTCAACGAAACCGGATTTTTTAAGGAGATTTTTTATGCCCAGGCAACCGATTCCCGCCAACCATCCTTTGCACGAGTTGTTAAAAGAACGAATCCTGATTCTGGATGGGGCCATGGGAACCATGATCCAAAATTACCGGCTCAGCGAAGCGGATTTCCGGGGCGAACGGTTTAAGGACCACCCGGTTTCCCTGAAAGGCAACAACGACCTGCTCTGCTTGACCCGCCCGGAGGTGATCCGGGAGATTCATGACGCCTACCTGGAGGCCGGCGCGGACATCATCGAAACCAACACCTTTAATGCCAATGGCATTTCCATGATCGACTACGAGATGGTCGACCTGGTTTACGAGATCAATCACGCGGCCGCACAGATTGCCCGGGCCAGCGCCGATGAATTCAAGCGGCGCACACCCGATAAACCGCGCTTTGTAGCCGGGGCCATCGGCCCCACCAACCGCACCGCCTCGCTCTCGCCGGATGTGGAGAATCCCGGTTACCGCAATGCGGATTTTGAACAACTGCGCGACGGCTACTACCAGCAGGTGCGCGGCCTGGTGGACGGCGGCGCCGATCTGCTCATGGTGGAAACCATCTTCGACACACTCAATGCCAAAGCGGCCTTGTTTGCCATCGAACAATTTTTTGAAGACCGCGGTATGCGCCTGCCGGTGATGGTCTCGGTGACCATCGTCGACGCCAGCGGGCGCACCCTCTCCGGGCAAACGCTGGAGGCCTTCTGGATTTCCATGGCCTCATTCGATCTCTTCAGCGTGGGTGTCAACTGCGCATTGGGAGCGGCGGAGATGCGCCCCTACGTGGAGGAACTCTCCGGCCTGGCGCCCATCTACCTGAGCAGCCATCCCAACGCCGGCCTGCCCAATGAATTTGGCGAATACGATCAGCC
>JAJRYW010000043.1 GCA_024275555.1 Calditrichota bacterium
GGGATGGCGTTGCCACGAATCCCGGTTTGCCGGGAAGAGAAATCTGTGCGTATTCGACATTGAATTTGCTGAAATAATTGTAAATTAAAGATAAAGTTTTGAGTGTTAACAGATTTCTCTCTTCGTTCGAAATGACATAAATTATGTAGTAATATAAGCTTAGCTTGTAATAAGGTCTAATGTGAATCACGGGTTGAAAATCTATGAATACAGAGTTGCCGCAGTTGCTGCGGGGCAACAGCCGGCATAAAACCCGGCAGGCAGTGTAAAACTCGCCGATAAAAACATACACCGCACAATGCATTGCCGGCCCGGGTTAAGCAGATGCGCCGGACGGATACGAAACCGGAGAAAACCAAATATGAGCGGAATCATAATCGGAGCGGGAATCGGCGGGCTTTCCACGGCCATTGCCCTGAAAATGCGCAACATTGATGTCAAAATATTCGAGGCCGCCAACAAACTTTCTCCGGTTGGAGCAGGAATTCTGGTTCCTCCCAATGCCATGATTATCCTGGATCGGTATGGATTGGCAAACAAGGTGTACGCGGCCGGAATCGCTCTCGACTCGTTGGATGTTCTCGATGCCAAAGGGAAAAAAATATCCGGGTCGCCTGCCTGCTTTTCCAAAAACGGGGCCGAGTATCAAACCGTCGCTATTCACCGGGGCGTCTTGCAAAGTGTTTTTTTGGATGCGCTGCCTTCGGATTTTGTGGCGACCGGGAAAAAATGTACTCAGGTAAACACCTTCCCGGGCGGAAGTGAAGCGGTTTTTGAAGACGGCCTCTCGATCAGCGGAAAGTTTCTGGTGGGCGCCGACGGCCTGCGTTCAAAAGTCCGGGAGTCTTTATTCCCGGGGATAACCCTGCGCTATTCCGGGCAAACCTGCTGGAGAGGAATAGCAAATATCACGCTTTCTTCCAACAGGATGAAGCAGCTTACCGAAGTATGGGGAGCCGGTATTCGATTCGGATTCGCGCCCATCAATCATTCCCAAATCTACTGGTATGCTACCAGGGCAGAAGCAGCCGGAGGAATGGACCGGAAAACATCCCTTAAGGAAAAGCTGCTCAATTTGTATCGGGAATTTCCGGGGCCGGTGTCAGAAATAATCTCGCAAACAGACACCTCCTCCATTATTCGGGATGATATAAATGATCTGTCTCCCCTGGGATCGTGGTTCCGGCAATCCGCCGTGCTGATAGGAGACGCCGCCCATGCCGCAACCCCAAACCTGGGACAGGGAGGCGCGCAAGCGATCGAAGATTCCTGGGTGCTTGCAGAAAAAATAGCCCATTGCAGTTCGGTTCAGGATGCCTTCGAGCAATTTCAGGCAACCCGGTTTTCCAAAGTCCGCCGGATTGTGAATGTTTCCCGGAAAATAGGCAGGGTAACCAATATCACCAATAAAAAGCTGTGTAAAATACGCAACAGCGTAGTTCGCTGCACTCCGGATTTTCTGGCCAGAAAACAATCCCGCCTGGTATATGACGTACCCTATTAAAAAGGCTGCAAGGAAAACGCCTGACCAAAGCGGAAATGCGGGCATATTTGCCCTCACACACCTTCCCCAAAGACGGATGACCATTTTTTAACAAATTGTGTATTTGTGTTACCTCCCCCCTAAACCGCCGGGATGTTAAGTTCTGTTTTGATTTTGTAACTATTCAGGTTGTTATACCGCAACGAACGCAAAGAAATCGCAGCGTTCGCAACGAACAGATGTTCATTTCTTGCACGTTGCGACCGTTGCGCATCCGCGGCGGTCATTGCGGTAAAAAAAACATTGCTCACAAATGCAGCTTTGAGCAGGAACCTTTTCTGAATCGACATCCGGAATAGTTATTACCTGAGTAGTTACTTGATTTTTTCATTTCCGGTCTATCCCTGCCCTAACGAAGGGAGGATTAAAGGGGGCTGACGATAAAACTCCGGCAAATCACCTCAAGCTAAGAGCATTTTTCACAGACCTAAAGTGTAATCAAAATTTCAGCCTTCCAGCGCACCCAGCAAATACTCAAGCACCTTCCTCGCCCCGGCTTTGGACGCCCGGCCAACTTCCAGCTCCGGCCCGATGCAGGAGGGGCATCCCGCCTGGCATTGACAATCCTGCAGCAGCGACAGGCCGCCCTGCAGAGTCGGCAGCGGATCGTGAAATAGTTTGAAGCTCAGCCCCACCCCGCCGGCGAAATTATCGTACAAAAAGAGCGCCGGCCGCTCGGAAAACGAAGAACGCACCCGGGGCACCGAGCGGATATCGGACGGATCGCACATCAGGTAGACCGGGGCGATATTGCGCAGAATATTGGCCGCGGCCTGCAACGCCGCGCTGAATTCGCTCTCTTCCAAATCCAGCAGCGCGGCAATATGCTCCGGGAAGTTGAACCAGGCCGAGGCGGTGGCCATCTCTAACTCCGGCAAATAGACCCGCCCGGCGCCCACATTCTCGTGGGTAAACAGTTTAATCTTTTTATAACCGGTGGTCACGGTATTGACATTAATTTCGCCGTAAGCCAGTTCCAGTTCCGCGAAGTGTTTTTCCTCGTCCATACTGAGCACTTTAATATCGGTCTTGGTTATGGCATCGGTGTAATAATCCACCGAGACCTTATGCACGTAGGCTTTTTTACGATCCCAATCCAGTTGATCCACATGGTACTGCAATCCGCCGTGCATGTAGATAGCCTCCTGGTGCACCAGCATCGGCGCGCTGAACAAATCGGTCTCCCCGATGACCCGGTCTTTGTTGCTGGTATCGATGATGACCACATTGTCCGGAGAAGCGGAACGCAGGCTGATCTCCTCGGCCGGGTAAATTTCGCTCATCCAGTGATATTTGCCGCCGGATTTGCGCAAGACGCCCTTATCGGCCAGGTAGTCCAGGATTTCCCGGGTCGCGACGCCGCTGAACTGCTCATCCTCATGAAAAGGAATCTCGAAGGCGGCGCATTTCAAATGGCTCATCAGAATCAGCAGGTTGTCCGGATCCACAATCCCGCTTTCCGGGGTTTTCTCAAAAAAATACTCGGGGTGATTAATAATGTACTGATCCAGCGGGGAACTGCTGGCTACCATAATAGCTACGGAGGTGTTGCTGCGCCGGCCGGCCCGGCCGGCCTGTTGCCAGGCGCTGGCAATCGACCCGGGATAGCCGGCCAGCAGGGCCGCATCCAGCCGGCCGATGTCGATGCCCAATTCCAGGGCGTTGGTACTCACCACCCCCAGAATCTCTCCCTTCCGCAGGCCTTGTTCAATCTCCCGCCGCTCCAGGGGAAGATAGCCGCCCCGGTAGCCGCGAATCCGTTTTTCGGGAATACTCAGTTTGCGGGCCTGTTCCTTCAGGTAGCGGGTCAGCACCTCCACCCGCATACGGCTCCGGGCAAATACAATCGATTGCACGCCGGTTTCCAGGAAATAGCGCGAGAGCCGGCTGACCTCCTTAATCACCGAGGCGCGGATACCCAATTCCCGGTTGACCAGGGGCGGATTGTAGAGGATAAAATGCTTCCGGCCCCGGGGCGCCCCATTTTTGTCGATCAGCACCACCTGGTCTTCCACAATTTTTTCGGCCAGTTCTTTGGGGTTGGCGATGGTGGCAGAGCAGCAGATAAAAACCGGCCGGCTGCCGTAGAAGTTGGCGATCCGCTTTAAGCGCCGGATCAGGTTGGCCATGTGGCTGCCGAAGACCCCCCGGTAGGTATGCAGCTCATCGATGACCACATAGCGCAGATTCTCGAACAATTTAAGCCAGATAGCATGATGAGGCAAAATGCCCTGGTGCAGCATATCCGGGTTGGTGATGACGATGTGCCCGGCCCGGCGGATGGCCTGCCGTGCGGAAACCGGCGTGTCGCCGTCAAATGTATAGGTGCGGATATCGATCTCCAACCGGGTCACCAGGTCGTGCAATTCGCTATATTGGTCCTGCGAGAGCGCTTTGGTGGGAAAGAGATAGAGCGCCCGCGTCTCGGGATCGGATAAAATTCGGTTCAGCACCGGCAGATTGTAGCCCAGGGTTTTGCCGGAAGCCGTTGGGGTAACCAGCACAATATTCCGCCCGGCGCTTGCCTGCTCCACCGCCTCCGCCTGATGGGAATAGAGGCGTTTGATCCCTTTCTCCGCCAGCGCTTCCACGATCCGTGGGTCAACAGAGGAGGGAAACTCCCGGTACTCGGCCGCCTTCTCCGGCAGTGTTTCCCAATGGGTAACATTGGTCATAAAACGATTTTGCTGCTTCAGGTAATCCAGCAATTGCTCCAGATTCATACCTTTATTCCTCACACTCATTCAAATTCTGCTTTTCAATTTCGGCCAGGTAGTCCCGGGCCGCTTCGAGTTCGTTTTCGCTGAACACCCGGATTCCCCGGGAGCGCAACAGGGCCGTGGTTACCCCCTCCCCTGCCCTTTTTTGGCCGCTGAAGCTGCCGTCATAGATCCGGTGTACACCGCAGGAGGGGCTGCTCTCTTTTAAAATCGCCAGTTTGATGTGATGTCGCTGTGCGGTTTCCAGGGTGATTTGAGCCCCGCGGCAAAATTCCTCCGTAACATCCGCTCCCTCGATATTCCGCAACCGGGCGTCATGCTCCCACACCGCCGGGCCGTCCCCGTTGATGATTTCCGCCGGGGGGCGCGGAACCGGCAAACCGCCCTGCACTTCCGGGCAGACCGGCGCCAGGCGGCCCTCCTTCCGCCACTTCTCCAGCAACTCCCAGTTCCGGGCAAAACGCTCCGCGTTATAGCGCACCAGCTCTCCTAATAGACACGCACTCACTATAATCATTTCTTTTTTCGCGGTCACAAAGTCACCCTTTGCATGCACCTGTATTGGTATTGTCAATAAAAGTTATTATATTTTTAAAAACCAATAGAATTCGGATTTAATCCGGGGGCGATTTCCGCCTTTTACAGAAAAGTAAAGCGAACTGAACGCCATGGCCCAAATTTACACCAAACTGACCGGCAGAGAAAGTCCCGGCGTGGAAACGCTCTACCACCGCTTTGCCTTGCTGCTCCCGGATGATTACCACCTGTGGCACCACCTGGAAACGGATGATGAATCTCCCCGCATCGACCTGCTCTTGCTGCATCCCGAATTCGGGCTGTGGGTGTTCAAAATGTGCGACTGGCGCGTCGACCAGATTAAATCCCTGGATGCACACCATGTCTCCATCGAGGAGGACGGCCGGATTTCCCGCTATCCCAACCCGGTCTACCAGGCGCTTCAGAACTACTTTCGGATCAAACACCAGCTCAGCCGGATCGAGGCGTTCCGGCAGCCGACCAAATATGATCCCGAGGCGCTTTGCCTGCCGCTGCATCACCAGGCTGTCTTTCACGCCATCACGGAAGAGGAGATGATCGAGAAAAAACTGTTCCGGGTGTTTTCGCCGGATCATGTCATCACCGCCGATCTCCTGGAAGCCGCCGCCGAAGATTATGCGACCCTGGAGAACCTCCTGTTAGACAAGCGCACCCCCGGCGTGCATGACAGCGATCAGTTGATCAGCCTGGATGAGGATCAGGTGAACCTACTGCTGGAGGCGCTTTACCCGCAAAACCGGCAGCCGCTCCGCTACACGCCGCCGCGTCGCACTGCGCGCCGGGCCAAACCGGTCTCCCCCGGGTCGCCGGTCAAAAAGGCTGTTGCCGATCCGGGCGACCGGAAAGCGCCCGGCGCTCGCCCGGTTCCCAGGCGCCCCGCCCCGCCTCCCGACCCATCCCGGGAAGAACCGGTTCACCCCGATCTGCAGGAAGCAACTCCTCCGGCAAGCGCCGCCGCACCGACGCAGCCGCATCAGGCAGGTTCCGGGGAGGAACCGGCGGAACTCATTGAGGAAGCGGCCGCAGGGGAAACACCCACTTCGGATACTGCTCAACCGCCAGAGGGGAAAACAGGGTTCCGGGAAGCCGGCGCGAAAGACATCATTAAACCGGATTTTGATGAAGCAACAGCGCCCCGGCAAGCTTTCGCCGAAGAAACTCCCGAGCCGGAAACCGGGCCAACCGGGCAGGACTCTGCGGAGTTGCCGGAAACCGTCGCCGGGGAAACAGCAAGTAAGGAAGTGGAAGAAGAAGCGCAATCCAGCACCCCGAGAACCGGCGCTCCTGTTCCCTCGATGAGTGTTCCGGAGGAAGCGCATTCACGGGCTGCTGCGGAGGTTGACGACCCGCCGGAACCGACAATAGAATCTACCCCCGAAACACCCGGGAAAGACCCGGATGAGGAACCGTCTCTCTCGGTCATCGAGGGAGCGGACCCGGAAACACCGGGGCGTTCCGAAGAAACGACGGATATACCTGTCAGCGCACCATCAGAGGAAGATATCCCGGAACCGCAGATCGGGGAACCACACACCGGAACGCCGCCGGAGCATGACCGGGAAGACCCGCTCTACCCGGCGGAGAGAAAGGAGCAACCGCCCCAATCCACGCCATGGCAAGAAGAGCATGCCGCAGCAACGCCGGAATTGCACCCCGGGTTATCGGAACTTCATTTGAGATCGCTGGAAATTATCATCAACTTAAATAACCGTCTACTCAATCGAATATGGGAACGAGAAGCATGAACACACCTGAAGCCGAAAATAATTTTGTCAGAGCGGCAGAACTTCTCCAGGAGTTGCAGGAACAACTGATCCGCTACAAAAGCGCCCTGGACAGCATTGACCGGGTCGGAGAAGCAACGGAACAGGCTGCCGGTCAGCTCGAGGCCATTGCCCGGGGCTTTCAACAACTTCAGCAAGTTCAAACCGCCTTAGTAAAGGAGTATAACGACACCCGGAAAGCGCTGAGTTACAGTCAAAAACAAATAGCCGGGCTGAGCGGCGAGATTCAAAATCTGCAAAAATCGATACGTCAATTAGAAGAGATGTCCCGTCAGCACGCCGAGAAAGTTGCTTCCATATCCCCGGGGCTGGCCGGAACCGGGGCAACCCTGCGGCAGGTCACCTGGTTTATGCTCGGACAAACCGCCATTATATTTGTTTTGTTCTTCAGCTTGTTTATCTACTTCAGTCCCTCTTCCCCGCCCCAGCAAAAGGCTCAGCCGCTCTCGGTTCGCAAAAACCAGCCCGCCCGGACGCCCCCGGAAAAAGTGCAAGATTCCGCCCCGGTCAAACAAAAGCAAGCGGCAAAACCTTTAGAGGTGCAGATTTTAAACGGGTGCGGAGTTCCCGGGGTGGCCCAGGCCGTAAAAGCATTTCTGGCCGAATCCAAAATACCGGTAAAGGCGACCGGGAACGCCGACCGCTTTGATTATCCCCGGTCGATTATTTACACCCGCAACCCCAATGACGCCCGCGCGGCCGAAATCGGCTCGCTGATGGGCATCTCTCCCTCGCGGATACTTCCGGCCCCACAGCGCTGGGCAAAAACAGACCTGACTATTGTGATCGGAAAAGATTACAACGACCTCTCCCCATTCCGGTCGCCCAGACCTTAAACCGATCTAAACGGATATAAAAAAAGCCGGTGCATTGAGCGCCGGCTTTTTTTATCACAACATTTGAACACCGTTTATCCTTCCGGGATGGGGTGGGCAATCTTTTCCCAGCGTTCTTTGAACTTGAATTCTTTAAACGTGGGGCTCTCTTCGTTGTGGCAGGTCAGACAAAGTTTTTCGGCAGAACCGTCCTCTACCAGGATGGGATTCAACCCGTTTTCGATGGACAGTTTCCGGTCTTTCATGATTTTTTTCTTCCTGTAATCGCCCCCGGCGCCGTGGCAGGACTAGCATTGCACGCCATCCTCTTTAACAAACTTGGGTCCCAGCATGGATGCGTCGGCGTCATAGGCGGTCACATGGCATTTCAAACATTCGGGCGCTTCGTAAGCCGGCGTAGTTAACCCTTTTTCTTTGGCAATCTTAGCCGATTCCTCGGATTTCAGAGTTTCGAATGCTTCGGCATGTTTCGACGCTTGCCATTTCTTGAATTGCTCGCCTTGTTCCGGCTTTTTGTGGCAGGTTTTACATTTTGCCACTCCGACAAACTGATGACCTCCGGTCTGCGCATAACCCACTCCCACCAATGCCACGAACATCAGCATAGAAAGAACTAACCTCATAATGCCCTCCAAAAGTTAAACCAACAATTTTAGTATGGGTCGACTGGAATACCTGAATTTTTATTGACCTGCCCAAGGTACAGCAGAGAGATTTTATAAGGAATGATAAAAGTCACAAGAAAGCCTGATTTTTATCATGTTATTTTCCTGTCTTTAATCATAACTTTTGGCCTTTAATTAAGAGAAAAACAACAGGAGCAATATATGAAGCTGCCGCGCACAACCCAGAACTGGCTTACGCTATCGGGAGCCACCGTAGCCCTTATTTCCTTGTTTATGATCATTTTCCTGTTTGTAATTTCCACGTTTTTTCAGGAAGGACACACGTATTTAGGATTAGTGATATACATCATTTTACCAGGAATGTTGGTAGCCGGCTTGATCATGATCCCGGTGGGGATGTTTATCCACCAGCGCCATCTGCGCAAGATTGATCCGGAAACGATCCCCCCCTGGCCGTATGTAGATTTAAACAAACCGCATCATCGCAACGCCTTTTTGATCTTTCTTTTAGGCACGGTAATCTTCCTGTTTCTCACCGCAGTGGGAAGCTATGAAGCATTCCATATCACCGAATCGGTTCCTTTTTGCGGCACGCTTTGCCATGAAGTGATGAATCCCGAGTACACCGCTTATCAACACTCTCCTCACGCCCGGGTCGCTTGCGTCGAGTGCCATGTGGGGGAAGGAGCGGATTGGTATGTGAAATCCAAACTCTCCGGCGCCTACCAGGTCTACGCTGTGTTAGCAGATGTCTACCCCAGACCCATCGACACCCCGATTGCAAACTTACGACCGGCCCGGGAAACCTGCGAACGCTGCCACTGGCCGGAAAAGTTTTATTCCCACAAACTCAGGAAAGAAACTCACTACCTTTTTGATGAGGAAAACACCGAGTGGCATATTAATTTGATCATGAAAATCGGCGCCGAGCACTCGGCGTTGGGCCTGCGGGAAGGGATTCACTGGCACATCAATCCAAAGGTAAAAATCGAATATATTGCCACTGATAAAAGGCGCCAGGAAATCCCCTGGGTGCGCTACACCGACCTGGAGACGGGCGAGGTAAGGGTTTTCAAGGATAAAGAAAATATTGGCGATGAAGCAGAACTGCCCATGGACAAGATTCGCGTCTTTGACTGTATGGATTGCCACAACCGCCCCTCGCACGACTATAAGAGCCCGATACGCTTTATCAATGAAGCGATGACAGCCGGGGAGATTCCCAAGAACTTACCGGGGATTAAGGCCCTGGCCGTGGAATTATGCGAAGAAGAGTACACCAGCAAGGATTCGGCAATGGCGGCCATCGAGACCGGGGTGCGAAGCTATTACGAAGAGGAATATCCCGAAGTAGCCCAGAAGCAGCCGGAACTCATTGCCAGGGCCATCGAAGGTATTCAGGAAGCTTTTTCGCACAACATCTTTCCGGAAATGAAGGTGCGCTGGGACGCCTATCCCAACGACATTGGCCACCTGGAATTTAACGGCTGTTTCCGCTGTCATAATGATAAGCACGAAACCGAGGACGGTGAAGTGATCCGCCGCGATTGTAACCTGTGCCATTACATTAACGCCCAGGGGCCGGTCGACAACATGGAATTCGGACTGGTAAACCAGGCCCTGGAGTTTAAACATCCCGACGGGGAGGATGACTGGAAAGACTCTCTCTGTACTGATTGCCATACAGGCGGCGCTCCCTAAGCCTGTCCGAATTCCAGTATTGAACACCTGATTTATTAAGAAGCCGCTGTCATCCGCAGCGGCTTCTTTAGTTATAACTGATGTTACACAGTTTTGCCACAGGAAGGTTTACCATTTACTTGTTCTATGTCACCCTCAGCTTGTCGGCACGAAGTGCTCCCGTCGGGAAAGGGTGACACGTTTACGTCTATATCTGCCATGCTTCGACAAGCGTTCGACTGAGTTCACGCCGAAGGCTCAGCATGACATGAAGATTGCTTAACAATAGCAACATTTCTCTAATGTGGCTTCCCATTATGAACAGTGACGCGCGTAACATCAGGTTATATTGAGACGTGAATTAGTTTCCGAAAAGATGAAATGTATTTGTGTAGTTGCCTTCATGTAATGGTAATGTTCCCCCCTTAATCCCTCCCGGCTGGCCGGGAGGGAAACCGGCCTCCCTCCCCGATTTCGGGGAGGGCCGGGGTGGGGAAATTTCATGGAAAACTCGTTCATCACATTCAAACAATTTCATTCTCATACTAATTCACGGGTCTATAAGAATATTCACCGGCGCCGAACTGGCGCCGGACGCCCCTCACGGCTCCCTCTTGCCTGTAAGGTTGAACCATGAGCGCCAAGCTTTAGCTCGCCCTTGAACATACAAAAAAGGAGTGTCAAGCTTATGATCTTTGTAAAATTAATCGGGCCGTATTTGTGCAGCTGCTTACACATTAGTAAGTAGTGTTTGGCCGAAAACTCGAGAGAGCGTACCATGAATTGTGCAAGCGGCTATGTTAGCCCTGAAAGGGCGTCAATATTATAACCCAGGGCAACGCCCTGGGAAAATTGATAAATCACCATTAACCCTGAAAGGGTGACATAAACGCTGCTATATCGCCCCTTCAGGGCTTTAAATATTTTTTGA
>JAJRYW010000044.1 GCA_024275555.1 Calditrichota bacterium
CGTCGGTTGATTTGGCAAAGCCGATTGCGGTCTCATCGGAGGGGAAACCGTCATAAATAGCCCAGACTACATAGACTTCGCCATTGGGCCCGGTGCTGACATTAACCCCCTGGTTGTGGCTGCCGGCCGATACCGCGGCGCTGACGTTTACCCGGGCGCTCCAGGTTAAGCCGTTGTCGGTCGAGCGGGATACCACAATCTGGTTGTTGAAGGCGCCGCCGAAATCCGTCCAGGCGGCGTAAAGGTTGCCGGCATAGGGGCTGGCGGGGCTGTTGTCTACCCACAGGTGGTTTTTATCTGCCAGCGAGCCGGGGTTCGGCGCCACCGTGATGGGCGTCCAACTCAGGCCGTCGTTGGTGGAACGGGCCACACCCTGGCCGCCGGGGTTGGAAATATAACCGACAAAATAAACGCCATTCAGGTCGATGACGGCCGCAGGGTCGCCGCTGTTGCTGCCGCCGGTGCCCTGGATCGATCCGCTCCAGGTCAGGCCGCCGTCGGTAGTCAACAAACCGCTGGTGCCGTAGAGAACCCCTACCGGCGGCCGGTCGGTGGAGTTGTTGGAGTTTAAGATCTTCAGATTATCCAGCGGATTGACAAAAATCGAGTTTTCACTTTGGCTGGTGTTGGGGCTGTCGGTGGTGAGTACGTCCGGAGAGTCGTCGGTAAGCACCAATGCTCCGTTCAGCGAGCTTCCGGTGTAAATGGCAGGAGGCGCTTCTACCGGCGCCGCCGTGGGAATCAAGCCTTGCTCGGCTAACTGCTGCCAATAGTGGATGCTCCAGATTTTGGGGTTTACCGGGGCCTCTTGCCCGTACGATACGCTGCCGAACAACAGCAACGCCAAACCGATCCCGTAGAGTTTAAATTTCATAGAAACTCCTGATGTTAAGAGGTGAGATAAGGTGAATTAGAACACGTGTTGAACAAACGTATCAAAATAAGCCCTGCCAGTAAAAAATCAAATTATTTTGCGAAGAAATTTGTTTTTTTGATATGTTTCGGAAGCCGCTGTTTCGGCAACCGGTCTTGCGACCGCCGGAGAGGGGGAATGATGATGGTAAATTATGCTTGATGTTGCCGGAGAGATAAAATGTAAAGCGCGAATCGTGAATCTTAAAGCGTGAAGCCGGATCAGGGAGGTTTTGCCTGTGTAAATAAATGCAATTTTTATACTAATTTCCCTTGCCTTCTCATGCTTTTAAATGTATATTGTCGCCGTTAAAAGTGGGTTGAGAAACCCACTTTTTTGTTTTAAAAGAGGATTGGTTTTACAGGATGGGAGAATTGTTGGCCAAGGTTCGGGAATTGATCGAACTTGTTTGTGATGAAGCGTCTGTGCACCTGGTGGGTGTGGAGTTGCGCGGACATATAGGTAGTCAAGTATTAAAAGTATACGTCGATACCGATCAAGGGATTACTCTGGAAGAGATTACCCGGCTTGCCCGCCTGATAGACGCCCGACTGGAAGAAGATGATGTGATGCCCGGAGCTTATCGCCTGGAGGTCTCCAGCCCCGGGGTCGATAGCGGGTTAAAATATGACTGGCAGTATCGACGAAGTATCGGTCGCAATCTCTGGGTGCGCTTCGAGCAGAATGATGAAGTGCACGAGTATACCGGCAAATTGGTCAGCCTGGAAAACAATCAACTGGAATTGCAATTAAAGAAAGAAAAAATTACCATCCCGTTGGCTTCGATTGTGAAAGCCCGGGTACAGTTAAAATGGTAACACATATCGGAGGTTAACAAGACAAATGAAAAGCCAAATAGTAGCCGCTGCTGCTGAAATCGCACGAGAAAATCGTATTGACAAAGAAGATTTACGGGACATTCTGGAAGATATTTTTATGACATTGATGAAGCGCAAATATGGCGAAGAGGCCGAGTTTGACGTCATCGTCAATATTGACCGGGGGGACATGGAGATCTATGTTGAGAAAGAGGTGGTCAAAGAGGTGACGGACCCGGATACTCAAATTGCCCTGGAAGAAGCAGTGAAAGTTGATCCGGAAGTTGAGGAAGGAGAACTTTTTGCGGAAGTGGTAAGCCCGGAATCTTTTGGACGGCGATTGATTAATATCGCCAAACAAACATTGATGCAGCGGCTGGGTGAATATGAAAAAGAGAAAGTTTATCAGGAATATAAATCCCGGGTGGGGGAGATTATTATCGGCGATGTGCACCAGGAGACCCGCAACGGCTACTTTATCAATGTGGATCGCACCGAAATGTTTATGCCTCGCTCGGAGTCGATTCCCAATGAGCGGCTCCGCCGCGGCGACAGCGTGCGCGCCTTGATTAAAGAAGTGATCAAGCCGGATATTCTTCTGGATGTCAACGAAGAGCAGGATCAGCCCCGGCATCGCCGCCGCCGCAGTCATCGTCCCGAGATTATCGTATCCCGGGCGGACGAGCGCTTTCTGATCCGTCTCTTCGAGATCGAAGTGCCGGAAATTTTTGACGGGATTGTCGAAATTAAAAAAGTGGCCCGGAAACCGGGAGAACGTTCCAAAATTGCCGTGGAATCGGTGGACAAACGCATCGATCCGGTGGGCGCCTGCGTGGGTATGCGCGGGGTGCGGATTCAATCGGTGGTGCGGGAACTGAACGGGGAGAAAATCGATGTGATCGCTTATTCTTCCGAACCGGAGATTTTCATTAATCGCGCACTGACCCCGGCCAAGCCGATCCGGGTTATCTACAACCGGGAAGACAACCTGGCTGTGGCGATTATCCCGGATAAAGATATGGGCCTGGCCATGGGGCGCGGAGAGACCAACCGCGAACTGGCCCAGCAGCTTAGCGGCGTCAACATCGAACTGATCAAAGAATCGGAATTCTATGCCAATGCTGACGAGCAGGAAGGTGATGAAATTCTGTCCCTGGAAGATTTACCGGGACTTTCTCCTTCCTTAATAGAGAAGCTCAAAGAAGCGGGAGTCGACAACGCTCAATCTCTGAAAGAACTGGGATTGCAGGGGCTGTTGGAAATTCCCGGCATTGGCCAAAAAACTGCCCAGAAAATTTGAGGGATGTTAAATATTTAAATGAAAGCGGTGATTCCGTTGCAACTGACTGACAGATTGATTACTTTATTTGGCTTTGCAAAAAAAGCCCGTATGACGGTTTCCGGACTGGAAGCGGTAAAACGGGCGATAATGAAAGAAAAATTGGCCATTGTACTGGTGCAGACCACCGTGGGAAAGAATACGCTGAAGAAAATTCAGCAATTGACCCGCAGAAATGACATCCCGATATTTGGGGTTTCCGGGGATAGCCCCGTTGAAGTTCAACTATGGGGCGGCTACAAAATTTATGGAGTTCGCAAAGGTGAACTGGCCAATGCAATTATGGAACAGGTAAAACAGGAGAATCAATGGCAGTAGCGGCAAAGAAAAAATTGAAAGTTTTCCAGGTTGCCAAAGAGCTGAATCTGTCTCACGAAACCCTTAAAGAGTTTCTGGAAAAGAAAGGTATGCCCTTTAAAGGCCCCAACATGCGTATTGATGAAGATACCTACGAGTTATTGCTCCAGAGATTCTCGCATGAAAAGAAAGTTGCCGAAAAGATTCATAAACGCCGCGAAGAGCGTATTCGCGAAGAGCAAGATGTGGAAACCGTGGTAGAGGTTGTCGAAGCGCCGGTCGAAGAGGCAACTCCGGTGATAACCCCGGAAGAGATTGCTGAGGCGGAAGCGGCAGTTGCCGAAGCAACGGCAGAAGATTCCGAAGAAGTCTCCCCGGAAAAAGCCGATATCCCCGAAGCAGAGGAGACGGCCGCGGAAGCCGCAGCGGAAGAAATTACTCCGGAGGAGGCAACCGAAGCGCCCGCCCGGGCGGAGAGCCGGCCTGGCGAAACCGCGCCGGAAGAAACGCCGGTGGAAGCAGAGCCGGAAACGGCCCCGGAGCCGGAACAAGAACCGGAACAAGAACCGGCGCCGGAAGCGGCAGAAACCCCGGAAACGGTCGAAACGATTGAGGTGGTTGAGCCGGTTACGGAGTTCACTCCCAAGGTGGGTGATATTATTGATCACCCCATGGCCAAGCAGTTCCTGGAACGCCAAAAACGCGAAGAGGAATTGAAGAAAGAGCGCAAGAAAAAAGCTCTGAAGCGGCTGAAATCCAAAGAAGAGAAAAAAGCCGGCAAAAAAGCCGGGGAAGAAAAACTTCCCGTTGCCGGAGAAACAGTTGTCGGCGATAAGGAAGCGCCCTCCAAAACTCAAGAGCGCAAAAAAGCCAAGAAAAAGGGTCAAAAGGAAGAGCAGGAAGAACGCGAGGCCCGTCGTAAAAAAGCGTATGAGATGATGCGCCGGGAAAGCAAGCGAATACGACCCCAGATGGTGGCTTCCGACGAGAGTGAAGAAGAAGGCGCTGCTCCCAAGGCCAAGGAAGGTCGCCGGAAACGGAAGAAGAAAAAAGAAGTAGATCAAAAAGAAGTGGAATCCTCCCTGAAAAAAACCCTGGCGGAAATGCGCGATGTCGGCGTCAGCCGTAAAAAACGCCGCAAAGTAAAAACCGAAGACGGCGAAGAAATTGAAGAAATTAATGTCATCAAAGTAACCGAGTTTATTACCACCCAGGATTTAGCCAACCTGCTGGAAGTGCCGGCTACGGCGGTGATCAGTAAGTGCCTGGAAATGGGGCTGGTGGTCACCATCAACCAGCGTCTGGATATGGACACCATCAAGCTGCTTGCCGAAGAGTTTGACTACAAGATTGAAGAAGAGGAAGAATTCGGATCGGAGTTTTTGGAGGAGATTGACGACGAGGAAGACTCCCCGGAAGATTTGCAGCCGCGTCCCCCGGTTGTCACCGTAATGGGCCATGTCGACCATGGTAAGACCTCCTTGCTTGACTACATCCGTAAGACCAATGTCGTTGCCGGCGAGTCCGGCAGCATTACCCAGCATATCGGCGCCTATGAAGTTCGCCTGGATGACGGCCGTAGCATCACTTTCTTGGACACTCCCGGCCACGAAGCATTTACCGCCATGCGCGCCCGGGGCGCCCAGGTCACCGATATTGTGGTGCTGGTAATTGCCGCGGACGACCGGGTGATGCCGCAAACCGAAGAGGCCCTGGACCACGCCCGCGCCGCCGGCGTCTCCATTGTCATTGCCATCAATAAAGTGGATAAGCCCAACGCCAATCCCGAGGCGATCCGCCAGCAATTGGCCGAGCGCAATGTTCTGGTGGAAGACTGGGGCGGCAACTATCAATGCGTGGAAGTCTCCGCCAAAACCGGGAAAAATATCCGGGAACTGGTAGAAAAAATTCTATTGGAAGCCGAATTGCTGGATTTGAAAGCCAATCCCAACAAACGGGCCCGGGGCGTGGTCCTGGAAGCCCAGTTGGATAAAGGAAAAGGCGCGGTAGCCACCGTGCTGGTGCAAACCGGCGCCTTGCGGGTTGGCGACGCCTTTCTGGCCGGTCAGCATTGGGGCCGGGTGCGGGCCATGTTTAATGATCTCGGGCAGCGGATTGAATCGGCCGGGCCCTCGACGCCGGTGCAGGTGCTTGGGTTTGACGGAATTCCCGAAGCCGGCGACCGCCTGATTGTTATGCAGGATGAAAAAACGGTTAAAGAGATTGCCACCCGGCGGCAGCAACTGAAACGGGAACAGGATTTCCGCCAGGTGAAGCTGATGACCCTGGATGAACTCTCCAAACAGATCAAAGCCGGTAAGGTGAAGGATCTCAATCTGCTGGTCAAAGCGGATGTGGACGGATCGGCCCAGGCCCTGTCGGATTCTTTGCTGAAATTGTCCACCGATTCGGTGTCTATCAACATTATCCGCCGGGCGGTCGGCCCCATTTCGGAGTCGGATGTGGTTCTGGCGGCGGCATCCAATGCGATTATTATCGGATTCCATGTGCGCCCCTCGGCGGCTGCCAAGGCCCGGGCGGAAAAAGAACATGTGGATATTCGTCTCTACAAG
>JAJRYW010000045.1 GCA_024275555.1 Calditrichota bacterium
AGAAAATTCGCCTCCAGAACCAATAGGAGCGCCAAACTTCAGTTTGGAAAACAACTACAGGAGTGCCAAACTTCAGTTTGGCAGTAGCAAGGTCAAGCTAAAGCTTGACACTCCTGCCATCTCAGAAAATTCGCCTCCATAACCGATAGGAGCGCCAAACTTCAGTTTGGCAAAAACTACAGGAGCGCCAAACTTCAGTTTGGCAACGCCAAGGTCAAGCTGAAGCTTGATACTCCTTTTACTAACTCCTTTCCTAAAAACTAATGGCGATATCAAACTTTCAGCACCAGTAAATTAGAGCGTCAAACTTCAGTTTCACAGGGGCAAAGTCAAGCTGATGATCTTTGAAAAATTAACCGGGCTGCTTTAAAAAGCCTGTAAGCCGGTAGCCGCATTCCGGTCTGCCGGAATTGCGAAACACCGCTGTGCGCAGTCTAAAGCCTGCGCCTACCAGTATATCAGATATGGCCCGATTATTTAATCAAAATACATAAGCTTGACACTCCTTTTTCCACTGCCCCCACAATCACACCAACCTGCTCTGCCCGCGCTGCTGCGCCCGTTCCACTGCGGCGATGATCTCCCGGGCCGCCCCGGGCCGGTCTGTTTTCCCGAACACTGCGCTCCCGGCCACCAGGAATTCCGCCCCGGCGCTCCACACCTGCGGCGCGGTTTTCGCATCCACTCCCCCATCCACTTCGATGATAAAAGATAATTTCTCGCGCTCCTTAATCGCCCGCAGTTCGGCAATCTTTTGCAGCGCAGCCGGAATAAATTTCTGCCCCCCGAAACCGGGATTCACACTCATGATCAGCACCAAATCGACCGCGTCCAGGACCCAGCGAATGCTTTCCAGCGGTGTAGCCGGGTTCAGCGCCACGCCCGCCCGGGCCCGGCAATCGCGGATCAAGGCCAGGCTGCGGTGCAGGTGGGGGCCGGCCTCCTGGTGAATGGTAATAATATCCGCCCCGGCTTCGGCAAACGCCGGTGTATATCGATCGACATTCTCGATCATCAGGTGCACATCTAAGCGAAAACGGGTATGCTTTTTCAGCGAGGCAACCACCTGCGGCCCAAAGGTAATATTGGGCACAAAATGGCCGTCCATCACATCGATGTGCAGGTACTCGATCTCGGGAATATCCACTGTTTGCGCTTCTTCCACAAACCGGCCGTGATCTGCGGCTAAAATAGAAGGAAGGATTTGGAATGAATTCGCCATGATATGGTCCATTTTTTTCTCGTTCCAGGCGCCCGCCCGGAAGGCTCATCTTCAAAACGTCCAGACAGCAGCGTTCAAAGCAGAAACGTTGAACGGAAACTGGAAGAGGCTTTCCCAACACCAATGATTCACGTTTCACGATTTACGATTCAAGCGTCAATCATTTTTTAAATCGACCAAAGACTACCCTGAAGAGGGTTATTCTCTGTTCACCAGCAGTTCCAGCGTCCTCACCTTGTAAATCGGTCTCCCGGCAGTCACCGATTGGGCCAGCACCGCGCCGGGGGGATATTGAGGATCGTACTGGTAGCGTATTTCCAGCTTCTCCATCGGGAAACCGATATTCCGCAGGGCGGTTTTAGCCTCGTTCAGCGTTTTGCCCACCAAATCCGGCAAACTTCTCAGGCGGGCCTGGTCGACGCTGACCGTCAAAACAATGTGCATCACATCGCGAATGTCGGTTCCCGGCGGAACCGACTGAGCCAGCACCGTATTGGGGACAAAATCGGGATTGTATTCGTATTCAATCTCAATTTCAGCCGGGTCTATGCCAATATCTTTCAGTTTTTTCACGGCGCGATTCACGCCCTCGTTAACCAGGTTCGGCAAGACGCTGTCCGGCCCCTGGCTGACGGTTAAGACAATTTTTTGGGTTCGGGTAACAATATCCCCGGCGGGTACGGACTGGCCGATCACCACCCCGCGATTGGCGACATATTTCTGCCCGTTGTACTCCACGGAGTCGGCAAAGCGCCAGACCGTATCCCCGACAGCCAGTCCCTCCTGCTGCAATTTGAAATTAGCGTTGGCCAGGGTTTCGGTAATCAGGTTGGGCATTACCACCGGCTTTTCCCCGCTGGAGATAGTTAAATAAACCCGGCGGCCTTTCTTCACAATGGAAAAGGGGGATGGGTTTTGGCGCAATACCGTTCCGGGGGGCAAAAACGAATCGTACGCGGAGTCCTGTACAATGGGAATAAATCCGTTCTCCTCCAGAATTTGTTCTGCTTCCTGCACGCTCTTTTCGGTAATATCCGGCAGTTCGTATTCATCCCCGTGGCGAGTATACCAGGGCATCACCAGCATATCCATAAAAAGCACCAGCACAATCAGCGCCGCGGTACTTATTCCGATTTTCAAGTACCAGCGCAACTGCCGGAATTTTTGCCATAACCGGTTCAGAATGTCAATGCTTCTCCTTTATCGGGATTGACCATTTTGTTATTTTTCGCGCCGGGGCGACAGCCGCTCTTTGCTTTCCAGGATGATGGTCACCGGGCCGTCGTTGTGGATCGAGACCAGCATCTCTGCGCCAAAGCGGCCTTTCTCCACCACAACACCCCGCTGGCGCAGCTTTTCCACCAGGGCTTCATAGAGCGGTTCGGCTTTATCCGGCAGGGCCGCCTGGATAAAACTGGGCCGCCGCCCCTTGCGGGTGTTGCCGTACAGGGTAAATTGGGAGACGGCTAAGACCTGCCCGCCCACGTCAAGCAAACTGAGGTTCATCTTGCCTTCATCGTCGTCAAAAATGCGCAGGTTGGGAATTTTTTCGGCCAGGTAATCCACATCGGCCGGCTCGTCGTCCACCGAGACGCCCAACAGCAGCACCAGCCCCGGGCCGATCTTGCCGATCACTTCCCCGTCCACGCTGACGCTGGCTTCGCGCACTCTCTGGATCACTGCTTTCAATCGCCTGCCGCTCCTCTTTAGTTGATGCTGATCGAGCCGTTCCCCAAAATATCCTTTACCCGCGCCAGAAATTCGTCGGTCAGGAGCACCTTAAAGCGGCGTGATTTGAGGGTGAGGCCGCCGCCGTTTCCGGAGGTTTTTACCAGGAAGGTCAGCGGCACCGAGCCGGGGTATTCCCGCACTACTTTATGGAGGTTGTCTATTTCTTCCGGGGTGATGTGGGTAGTGTCCACCACAAGCTGCACGCTCTCGGCCATGCGGTTGCGCACTTCACTCATGGGGATAATCTCATCGCAAAGCATTTTGAAGGTCTGATCGCCCTGGTCGTCCACTTTGCCGCTGACAAAGACAATATCCCCCTGGTTGAGGTTTGCGCCGAACTTCTCGAACACGCTGGCAAAAACAATTCCCTCAAAGCTGTGGAATTTATCCTCAAACGTAACAAAGGCCATAAAGCGCCCCTTGCGGTCCATGTGTTTTTTCACCTGGCTGATCATGGCCGCGGTTTTGACAATTTTGTTGACCGCATAGCTGCGCGGATCATCCCAATCCAGGGTAGAGAACAGTTCCACCTCCTGGCGGTATTTGTCAATCGGGTGGCCGCTGATAAAGAATCCCAGCAGTTCGCGCTCCCGGTTCAGGCGATCCTGCAAAGACCATTCCTCCAAATCCGGCAAGGGCGGGTATTGAATAAGGGCGTCGCCGTTGTCGTCCTTGCCGTCGTTCATCACCTCGAACATGCTGATCTGGGATTTGTTTTGCTCGCGTTCCTGGAATTTCTGGGCAAAGCTGATTGCCGTTTCGATGGCGGCGAATTTTTGGGCGCGGTTGCCTTCCAGGGAATCCAGCGCCCCGGCCTGCACCAGCGCTTCCAGCACCTTGCGGTTTACCGAGCGCAAATCCAATTCCTGCAAAAATTTGTAGATATTCTCGAAGCGCCCCACACGCTGGCGGGCTTCCAGTATACTTTCGATGGCGCCTTTGCCCACATTCTTGATGGCGGTCAGGCCAAAGCTCACTTTATTCGGTTCCGGCACCCCGAATTGCGCGCCGGAGTGGTTGACATCCGGGGGCACCACTTCCAGGCCCATCCGTTTGATCTCTTCAATCAGAATAACAATCCGCTTGGGGTCGTTAATCTCCGAGGTCAGCGAGGCCGCCATAAACTCGGCCGGATGATGCCGCTTCAGATAGGCGGTTTGGTAGGCCAGAATCGAATAGGCGGCCGAGTGCGATTTGTTGAAGCCATAGGAGGCAAATTTAAAGATTAACTCGTAAATCTCTTTGGCGGTTTTTTTATCGATGCCCTTTTTGCTGCAGCCGTTGACAAACTCCACCTCCATCCGGGCCATGATCTCTTTTTTCTTTTTCCCCATGGCCCGGCGCAGCAAGTCCGCCTTGCCCAGGCTGAAGCCGCCCAGGTCCGCGGCAATCCGCATTACCTGTTCCTGGTAGACGATAATCCCGTAGGTTTCCTTCAGAATCGGTTCCAGCAGCGGGTGCAGGTATTCGATTTTCTGCCGCCCGAACTTGCGGTCGATAAAAGTGTCGATGTTCTCCATCGGGCCGGGGCGGTAGAGCGCGTTCATGGCAATCAGGTCTTCGATGCGGTTGGGCTGAAGCTTGCGCAGGTATTCCTGCATCCCCTTGCTCTCAAACTGGAAGACGCCCACGGTTTCGCCATGGCAGAAAATCTCGTAAGCAGCCGGGTCGTCGAGGGGAACATGGTCAATATCCAGTTCCTGCCCCTTGGCGCGCACCATCTCCACGCACTTGCTGATCACGGTCAGGGTGCGCAGGCCCAGGAAATCCATTTTCAGCAAGCCGATCTCCTCGCAGCCGCCCATGGTAAACTGGGTGGTCACCACCTTCTGCTTGTTCTGGTCTTCGGTCTGGTAGAGCGGCACAAAATTGGTGATGTCGTCCGGGGCAATGATAATCCCGGCGGCGTGAACCGAGGCGTGCCGGGAAAGCCCTTCCAGCACCTTGGCGTGGCGAATCCACTGGCGGTGTTTCTCACTGGGGGATTCCGCGATTTGCTTCAATTCCGGAATGGTTTTAAAGGCTTCTTCGACTTTCATGGGTTTGCCCTGGTGCACCGGGATGGATTTGGAAATGCGGTCCGCTTCGGCGTAATCGATCTCCAGCACCCGGGCCACATCTTTGATGACGCCCTTCGAGGCCATGGTTCCGAAGGTGATGATCTGGGCCACGTTGGCTTCCCCGTATTTTTGGCGCACGTAGTCAATCACCTCTTCCCGGCGCTCGAAGCAGAAATCGATATCGATATCCGGCATGGTCACCCGCTCGGGATTCAAAAACCGTTCGAAGAGCAGATCGTAACGGAGCGGGTCCACGTTAGTGATGCCCAGGGCGTAGGCCACCAAACTTCCCGCCGCTGATCCGCGTCCCAGGCCCACCGGAATCCCCTGCTCCCGGGCGTAGTTGATAAAATCCTGCACAATCAAAAAGTAGCCGGCAAACCCGGTTTTGCGAATTACCGCCAGTTCATAATCGAGGCGCTCCTTCAGTTCCGGGGTTAATTGGCCGTAGTGCTTTTCCGCCCCGCGATAGGAAAGTTTTTCCAGGTATTCATCCAGGGAGAGGTGCTGATCTTCTTTCGGCAAAGGGAATCGCGGCAGCTTGTGCACCCCCAGCTCGATTTCCAGATCGATTTTCTCGGCAATTTCCAGGGTGCGCTCCAGGGCGTCGCGCTGGTCCGGAAAGGCTTTATACATCTCGTCGATGCTCTTCAGGTAAAGTTCTTCGGTGCCGTAACGCATCCGCTTGGGGTCGCTGAGACTCTTGCCGGAACTGATGCACATCAGCACTTCGTGGGAGTCGTGATGGCCGCGCTCCAGGTAGTGCACGTCGTTGGTGGCAATTACCGGAACGCCCATCTCTTTGGCCAATTTGTAGACTTTTTCGTAGCCGGCCTCTTCCGGGATGCCGTGGTTCTGGATTTCCAGGTAGTAATCCTCGCCGAAAATTTCCAGGTAATCCTCCACCAGTTTCCGGGCGCCCTTTTTATCCCCCACGGCCAGGTGGGAAAAAATATCCCCGCTCATACAGGCCGAGGTGACAATCAGCCCCTGGCTGTGCTCCCGTAAAAGATCCCGGTCAATGCGGGGCTTGTAATAGAATCCTTCCAGGTAGGCTTTGCTGGAGAGCTTCATCAAATTCTGATAACCCTGGTAATTTTTTGCCAGCAGCAGGATGTGATAGGCGGTTTTTCCGGTGGGGCCGGTAACGGATTTGTCCTGGCGGGGGCCGGGAGCCAGGTAGCCCTCCATTCCGATGATCGGTTTGATCCCGGCCGCTTTGCAGGCTTTATAAAAGTCCAGCGCCCCAAACATATTGCCATGATCGGTAATCGCTAAAGCAGGCATCTTCAAATCCACGGCTTTGGCAATTAATTTCTTGATGCTGTTAGCCCCATCCAGGAGGCTGTATTCGGTGTGATTATGAAGATGCACGTAGGACAATTGCTCAACTCCTCTTGTTTTGGTGATGTTTTGGGCGTTCGGAAGACGGGGGTAAATTTAGGCGCGTAGAGTAGAAATTGCAAATCGGAGTTGAAAATAATCCGGCGAAAATTGCGGCCGATTTGTTCAGCTTGCGCAAGGCGCCGGAGGGCTAACTCTTTCCAGTGCTCTGCGCTGGAATAGATCCCGGAGGCTCCAGCCTCCTGTCCTAAAATACGAGGCAGAGCCTCAAAACAGCGATCCAGCGCAGAGCACTGGATCGAGTAGCAAATTGCAAATCGGAGTTGAAAATAATCCGGGCAAAATTACGCCTGATTTGTTCAACTTGCCGTAGGGCGCCGGAGGGGTTGCACCACCCCACCCCCTAAGCTGCATGTGCGTTAACCTTAGCAAATTTACAACGATTGTAGGCAAAATTCTCCTCCTTTTGTAAGGAGGGGACAGATTTGCGAATCCCGGTCAGCCGGGAGAGCAAATCAGGGGTGGTTGCGCGCGAGAAACAACTTCTCAGACACTTCTCAACCACCCCTGCATCGTTCGCTGGACGCTTCACGACGCGGTCCCCTCCTTGTTCAAGGAGGGGAG
>JAJRYW010000046.1 GCA_024275555.1 Calditrichota bacterium
GGTTTCGACCATGAAAATCCATTATTATCCCGATACAGATTCACTGTACATTGATCTTTCTTCAAAACCCAGTGTCGAAAGCATAGAGGTTTCCGAGGGAGTGGTGTTGGATTATGATGAGGAGGGAAACCTGGTGGGAATTGACATTGACAATGCTCAAAAAAAGTTTGACTTGAGCGAACTGACTTTAAACCGGGTGCCATTTAAAGTGCAAAGCATCTCTGTTTAACCCCCGAGTCGGTTTTTTGGTCCCACCAATAAATTGGCGGGCTATGTTCATTCGTCGCTACCGCGACTGGCTCGTTTTTGCAATAATCACCTTCCGAACCAAATCGCCGCCGCCGACCGCCGGATAGACCGGTTGGTGTACGACCTCTACGGGCTGACCGGGGGGGAGGATGGCATTGTGGAGGAGAGCGCTTCCCGATGACCTGCCAATATGTTTTTATAGCACAATAACCAGAGTCATACGGCTCGCAGAAGTTGGCCTCTGTTCCCGGGCATGAATCGTTGTTGCATGATTGCACATGCGAGGTTATCTTACATAAAAAAATAGTTCAGGAGTATCTCATGACGGCAACTCTGGATGACAACAAATTAAAGGCGCTTATGAAAGAGGCCATCATCGAGCTGTTGCAAGAACAACACGAGGCCATCTATGCAATGTTGATGGAAATCATTGAAGAATTGGCGTTGGTTCGAGCCATTAAGGAAGGGGAAACCTCCAAACCGGTCAGCCGGAAAGAAATTCTGGACATCCTGGAAAAATAGTCGTGAAAACCGAATTCCGCGCTAGTTTTAAGAAGGATCTGAAACGGCTAAAGCCGCCGGTGTTACGCCAGAGAATCAAAGATGTTATTGAGCATGTAGAAGAAGCAGATACGATTTATCAGATTCAGAATTTGAAAAAGCTGCAAGGCGGCGAAGACTATTATCGTATTCGATTGGGAGATTACCGTTTCGGTTTGAAAATAGAAGATGACATCGTGATATTTATCCGTTTTCTTCACAGAAAAGATATTTACCGATACTTTCCGTAGTATACCCACCTCCAATAGAATCCCTAAAGATGCCGGAAAAAAGAAAAATCTCCCATGGGAGTACAACGTCGAAGCAGCAATCCCGCCTCCCAAATGAGAAAACCCAGCTTCAGCGCCAAATTGCTGACGCCGACCGCCGGATAGACCGGTTGGTCTCCGCGGGTTAGCACTCTGCGCGGAAACACCTCCACCGGGGCTCTGCCTCACATACATTTATTGTTTCCGTAAAATTAAATCTTTCCCCCCAACTCCAAAGCCCGATTCACCTTTTTTAATATTATGACAGAATACTCAAATTTTTGGATAAATTGTTACTCTTCAGTTCCGCTCTTGTCGACAATATGCCGTCAGGGGTTGCCTGATCGGGACAGCGCCAAAAAAAAGAGACAAACCCTTCTTCGAAAACGGTGAGGTTTTATGGGAATCGTAACGGATATCGTCATCATTGTGCTGGTTGCCTTAATCGGGGGCATTATTGCTAATTTTTTCAAACAGCCGTTAATCCTGGGGTACATCCTGGCCGGGGTAATCATCGGCCCCCACACTGCCGGGGTCGCCATTTCCAACATCGACGACATCGAGATGCTGGCTGAGATCGGGGTTGCATTTCTGCTCTTTGCCCTGGGTCTGGAGTTTTCCCTCCGCGAGCTGAAACCGGTGCGCAAAATAGCCATATTCGGCGCTCCCATCCAGATTCTGTTGACCATAGCATACGGTTACGGAATTGGCCAGCTATTCGGATGGGATTGGACCTCCTCCCTCTGGCTGGGCGCCTTTATTTCCCTCTCCAGCACCATGATTGTGCTGAAAACCCTGATGAGCAAGGGCCTTATCGGAACCCTTTCCAGCAAGGTGATGGTGGGGATTCTGATTATCCAGGACCTTGCGGTGGTGCCGATGATGATCGTATTGCCCCAACTGAACGCCTTCCCGGAGGGGTTGCCGGTGCTGGCCCTGGCTATCGGAAAAGCGGCCATTTTCCTGGTGCTGATGATTTTTCTGGGCACGAAACTGATTCCCCGGCTGCTGCACTACATCGTGCGCTGGAACTCCCGGGAGTTTTTCCTGGTGGCCATCACCGCCCTGGGATTGGGGGTGGGATACGGCACTCACCTGTTCGGGTTGTCCTTTGCTTTCGGCGCCTTTGTGGTGGGCATTGTGCTGAGCGAGTCGGATTACGGCTACCAGGCGCTCAGCGACATCATCCCCCTGCGCGATATTTTCGGTTTGCTGTTCTTTACCTCGGTGGGAATGCTGCTTGATCCGGCCTTTCTTATCTCCCACCTGAAAACCGTGCTGCTGCTGATTGCGCTCATCGTGGTGGGCAAAGCGCTGATTATGGGTGTGTTAAGCCGGGTGTTTGGCTACGGAAATGTTATCCCTATTGCCGTAGCCCTGACCATGTGCCAGGTGGGCGAGTTTTCTTTTGTACTGGCCCGGGTGGGGCTGGACAGCGGTTCGATCACCCCGGAACTCTACTCGCTGGTTCTGACCTCGGCAGTGGTAACCATGTTTTTCACCCCGTTTTTTTCCAGTCTCGCCGCCCCGCTGTATTCATTGAAAAAGCGCACCTTTAAGCGGGAGCCCCTGGAGACCATCCACCTGCCCGAATCGGGGCTGAAGGAACACATCATCCTTGCCGGGGGCGGGCGGGTCGGGCATACGGTGGCCAAAATTTTAAAACGGGTCGGGTTGAGTTTCGTTATCATTGAACTGGATCATTACCGGGTGGAAGAGGCCAAGACCGAACAGTTTCCGATTGTTTACGGAGACGCCTCTCAATCCACGGTGCTGCAGGCTGCGCATATCCGCGAGGCCCGGCTGCTGATGATCACCATTCCCTCCCCGGTGGTCTCCCTGTCGATTGTGGAGATGGCCCAAAGCCTGAATAAAAATCTGAGCATCGTTGCCCGCGTTAACAACATCGAACACATGCACGAGCTTCACAAAAAGAAGGTGTTCGAGGTGGTGCAGCCGGAGTTTGAAGCCAGCCTGGAATTAACCCGGCAGGCGCTGATCCACCTGAATATCCCCCTTCATCGAATCCATGACTTTACCGACCAGGTGCATAAAGAACTCTATGCGCCGCTGTACGATTCCCAGGAACACTACCAGATTATTGCCCGGCTGAAAAGCGTCTCCCGGGACCTGGAGTTGAAGTGGGCGACCGTGTCGGAGAACAGCCCGCTCAACGGCAAAAGCATCCGGGAGCAGAACATTCGCACCCGGACCGGGGTCTCGGTGGTAGCCGTCATCCGCAACGATCAGTTTTACCCCAATCCCGATCCGGAATTCGTATTGGAGAAAGAGGATCTGGTCGGCGTTATCGGTGAGTTTACGCAATTGCACGCCTTCAAAAAACTGGCGGAAACCCCGGGGGAAGCATCGGAATAAGCGAAGCAGGCAGGGAGAAAGGGCTGGCCATACTGCTGTCGCCGGGGAATTGACGTTGGCCCCTTTCGGGGTCTCAATCGGCAATAGCGATCGGGCGACTGTTACAGAAGCGTTGCCAGGTCAAGCTGAAGCTTGATACTCCTTACCTCAGAAGAAAAACCGGGGCGGGCAATTTTGCCGCCCAGGTATTAGACCTTATTACCTTTTAAAGAACTGTAATTATTAACTTTAAAAAACCACTGTCATTTTCCCAACGGGATGGCGTTGCCACGAATCCCGGTTTGCCGGGA
>JAJRYW010000047.1 GCA_024275555.1 Calditrichota bacterium
ACCGCGGGCATCACCACCGGCTCTTGCAGAGTGTCGTCAAAATTGGGACGGAAATCCACGGTGTCTTTGTCTAAATCCCGTAAAATCTCCCCGGCGATACGGGCAAGCCGAACCTCCGTATAGCGCATAGCCGCGGCCGAGTCGCCGTCAATCGAGCCAAAGTTCCCTTGACCGTCGATCAGCGGATAGCGCAACGAAAAATCCTGCACCATGCGCACCATCGTATCATAAACCGCCGAGTCGCCATGCGGGTGGTATTTACCGAGCACTTCCCCGACAATACGGGCGCTCTTTTTATAGGGGCGGTTGTGATGCACCCCCAGTTCGGACATCCCAAACAGCACCCGGCGGTGTACCGGCTTGAGGCCGTCGCGCACATCCGGAAGGGCGCGGGCAACAATCACGGACATGGAGTAATCCAGGTAGGAGTTACGCATCTCCTGTTCTATGTCTGTCGGGACAATTCGTTGACGTTGTAATTCCATTTTTAGCTAACCTCTTGGCTTTCTGTTGATCCCGTTTTTACCATTAGCGTTAAACACTCTTTAAATATCCAAATTGCGCACATACTTGGCATTGCGTTCGATAAACTGGCGGCGCGGCTCCACCTGGTCGCCCATCAGCGTGGAAAAAATATGATCCGCCTCGGCGGCGTTCTCCAGCGTCACTTGCAGCAAGGTGCGCTTTTCCGGGTCCATGGTGGTGTCCCACAATTGCTCGGGATTCATTTCCCCCAAACCTTTGTAACGTTGCAGGTTGATGTTGGGCGTTTTGCCGTTCTTGGAGAAACGTTTGAGAATGCCTTCTTTTTCTTCATCATCATAAGCATAGAAGGATTCCCGTCCCACGGAAATTTTGTAGAGCGGCGGCTGGGCGATATAAATATTCCCCAGTTCCACCAGTTCCTTCATATAGCGGAAGAAGAAGGTCAGCAGCAGCGTGCGAATATGCGAACCGTCCACGTCCGCATCGGTCATGATGATCACTTTGCTGTAGCGCAGTTTGGTAATATCAAAATCGCCTTCTCCCACGCCGGTTCCCAGCGCCGTAATAATGGTTTTGATCTCATCGTTGGAGAGGATTTTGTGCAGGCGCGCTTTTTCCACATTGAGAATTTTTCCCTTCAGCGGCAGGATGGCCTGGAAGCGGCGGTCGCGCCCCTGTTTGGCGGAGCCGCCGGCCGAGTCGCCCTCGACCAGGTAAATTTCACACTGGGCGGGATCGCTGATGGAGCAATCGGCCAGTTTGCCGGGCAGCGCGTTGCTTTCCAGGGCGCTTTTGCGGCGGGTAAGCTCCCGCGCTTTTTTGGCCGCTTCCCGGGAACGCGCCGCAGTAATACACTTTTCGATAATTTTGCGGCCGATGGGGGGATTGTGCTCCAGAAATTCGGCCAGTTTATCGTTGGTGATCGACTCGACAATCCCTTTCACTTCGTTGTTGCCCAGCTTGGTTTTGGTCTGGCCTTCAAATTGCGGTTCGGCCACTTTTACACTGACCACCGCGGTCAGGCCTTCCCGGGTGTCCTCGCCCTGGATGCTTACCTTTTTGAGCAGATTGTTTTTGGTGCCGTAATTGTTCAGGGTGCGGGTCAGCGCCGCTTTAAATCCGCTCAGGTGGGTGCCGCCCTCGATGGTATTCACATTATTGCAGTAAGTAAAAATATTTTCGCTGAAGGAGTTATTGTACTCAAAGGCAATCTCGACCTGGACGCCGTCGCGCTCATCCTCGTAATAGATGGGTTTGTGCAGCGCCAGCCGGTGCTGATCCAGGTAGCGCACAAACTCGATCAACCCGCCTTTGTAGTGAAAAACTTCCTCTTTCAGCTCCTCTTCGCGTTCATCGATGAGGGTGATTTTGAGCCCTTTGTTCAGAAAGGCCAAATCCCGCAGGCGGCTGGCCAGGGTGTCAAAGTCGTAATGAACTTTGCGAAAGATTTCCGTATCGGCCATAAAAGTGGTTTTAGTGCCGGATTTTTTGGTTTTGCCGGTTTTCTTTACCGGGGCCTGCGGCACACCTCGCCGGTATTCCTGCTTCCATATAAATCCATCACGGAAGACTTCCACGATGCACCATTCCGAGAGTGCATTTACCACCGAAGCGCCCACGCCGTGCAAACCGCCGGAAACTTTGTAGGTTGATTTATCAAACTTTCCGCCGGCGTGCAACACGGTCATAATTACTTCCAGGGCGGATTTATTGGTTTCTTTATGGATATCCACCGGAATGCCGCGTCCATCATCTTCAACAGTAACGCTCTCATCTTTATGGATGATTACATTGCAGTATGTAGAATAGCCGGCCATCGCTTCATCGATGCTGTTATCGACAATCTCATAAACCAGGTGGTGCAAACCGCGACTGGTGATATCGCCAATATACATGGCCGGCCGGCGGCGCACCGCTTCCAGGCCTTTAAGAACCTGAATATTTTCCGCAGAGTAAGCGTTCTGCCCGTTTGTGCTTTGTTTGTCTGTCATCTTTACTTTACCTCTAGTAAAATTTAATTTCCTGGATCACTTTCTTCCCGATTTTCCGATTTAGCTTCTGAATAATTTCGTTCTTCATATAGGTTAGTTCGTTTCGCCAAACATCATTGTCCACTTTTACGAAGAGAATCCCCTGGGTCACTTTTTGCGGGTCGGTATGCTCGGCAATCTGTTTTCCCACGGTCGTATTCCAAAAGGCGATGGCTAAGTTCTCCTCAAAATGATCGCGCAGCCCGATACTCTTTAAGAAAGCGAGCAGGCTGTCGCGAATATGCTTTTCTGTACGCCTTCGGGCCATGAGCGATATTTCTCCGTTTCTCAAGCCGCCCGGGAAATCCGGCCGTCGTCGACCTGGTAATAATAGGTCGGCGCATCGATCTGGCGCACTTTATCAAAAAAGGTGCGCGAGGTGGTGGTGACAAACACCTGGCCGATCTGGCTCAGTCCCCGGAGCATCTGCCGGATACGGCCGGCGTCCAGTTCGCCGAACAGATCGTCAAACAGCAAAATGGGCGGTTGCTGCTGTTGCTCTTTCAAAAAATGGTATTCTGCCAGCTTCAGGGCAATCACCAGGGATTTATGCTCGCCCTGACTGGCGTGGGATTTGACCGGGCGCCCATTGATCAGCAGCAGCAGGTCGTCCCGGTGCGGCCCGACAATGGTGCTGCGCACATCCCGCTCCCGGCTGTATTTTTGCTTAAACAGCGTGCGGTATTTTTCGGCCAGGTTGGCGCCGTCTGCATCCGCGACATTGCTGCGGTAGAGAATCTTTGCTTTATCATCGCTTCGGCTGATCCGCTGGTAGAACTGCTTTACCTGCTTGCTGAGGATTTGCACCGCTTCCTGCCGTTTTTGAATAATCTGCACACCAAAGTTGACCAGGTTTTCCTCCCAGGAAGACACCAGCCGGGCGTCGCTATGATCCGCCTGGAGAAGCAGGTTGCGTTGGCGGAGCGAACGGTTGTACTGGATAAGATTGTGCAAATACAACTTGCTGGATTGGGAGAGAAGCACATCCAAAAACCGGCGGCGTTGCACCGGCCCGCCCTGGCTCAAGTTCAAATCCGCCGGGTGGAGCAGCACCAGGGGAACCTCTCCGATGTACTCCGAAAAAGGACTGGCCTTTTGTTGATTGACCGACAGTTGCTTACCCTCTTTTCGGGAATAAGCAATTGCGGTGGTAAACTCCCGGCCTTGCTGGTTTTTAAACACTCCCGCCACTCGCAAAAAAGATTCGTTATCGTGTATGAGATACTTGTCATTGCCGGCCCGGAAACTTTTGGTCAGGGCCAGGTAGTGAATCGCCTCCAGGATGCTGGTCTTCCCTGCGCCGTTGGCGCCATGAAGTATATGGATACCTTCATAAAAAGGGATTTGAGCCTCCTTGTAATTTCGAAAGTTTGTTAACGATAATTGTTTTATTTGCATTCCATAAGCATGGTTATTTACACATTTTCCAGCCGAATCGGCATCAACAACATCAGTTGTTCTTCTTGTTCCGGCGCCTCGGTCGGATTAATCAGCACCGCATGGTCCGGCCGCACCAAACGCATCACCAATTGTTCAGAGTCAATATGGCGGAGGATGTTTTGCAGATAACGGGAATTAAATCCGATCATAAACTCCTCGCCGTTAAACTGGCAGGGGATGCTTTCTTTTGCTTCTCCGCCGTAATCCATGTCTTCCGCTTGAACCACCACTTGTTCCGGTGAAATTTTCAGCACCACCTGGGCGGTAATGGGATTGGAGAACAGGGACACGCGCTTGACCGAGGAAAGGAAACTGCCGGCGTCAATAACCATTTCAAAATTGATTTCCGCGGGGAGCACCCGGTTGTAATCGACGTACATATCTTCGATCAGCCGGGCATAGAGGCGCGTATTTTCCATGTTAAACAGGGCGTGTTTGTCTCCCATCAAAACCGAGGCTATTCCTTCCTGGGCCAGGTTGCGCAGAACAAAATTCAGCGCCCGGGTGGAGAGAATGGCGCTAAAACTATCTTGCGGCAATCCCTCGTCATGGTAGCCCATCATGGCCAGCCGGTGGCCGTCGGTAGCCACGGTTTTGATCTTCTGTTTGCCGACCTCGAAAAACACCCCGGTCAGGGCCGGGCGCAATTCATCGGTAGAACAGGCAAAAATGGTGTTGTCGATCAAACGGCGTAAAATATCGTTGGGAAGCACAATTTCTTTGACTTCATCCAGGAGAGGCTTTTGCGGAAAATCGGCCGGGTTTTCCCCGCTGATTTTATATTGCCCGAAATCGGAACGTAATTTCAGCCGGAAATTGCTGTTGGCTTCAAACATCAGGGAGACGTTAGGCAATTCGCGAATAATATCATGAAACAACCGTCCCGGAACGGCAATAGCGCCTTCAACTTCTATCTGGGCGCTTACGTGAGAGACCATGGTGATCTCTAAATCCGTGGTCATTAATTCAAGCTGGCCATTCTCGGCGCGCAGAAGAATATTTTGGGTCATGGCAATAGTAGACCGCTGGGGGATAACACTCACAACCTTTTGCAATGCCTCGTAAATCTCGTCTCTCTGGATGGTAAATTTCATGCTTTCCTCCGCCGTAGATGAACTCGTTTTAAACTTTCTAAAATACGGAATTTCGCAAGTTTTTACAAGCAAAATAATACATTATACCTTCGGAGAACCAACTTTTTGGTGGATAAAAGTTCACCAATTAATGTAAGAGCAAAACAGCGCTCAGGCAACTATTTTTGTTAAGATTAGCCAAAAAAATCGCCCGTCTCCTGCTTACAAAAAACGGCGGCTATCAGGCCCGTGAAACATCAGCAAATCAACCACGGAAAATTCTACTGAATTCCCCTCTTCCCCCGGGAGGTAAGCTGGAAAATCCGCAGAACAGTACCGCAATTCGATTCCCGCCTCTGCAAACCGGCGCGGCTCTAAAAACGTCTCATCTTCCGGGTCGGCCAGGTAACAGGCTCCTTCCAATTTTCGGACCATTGCCGCAATACGTTTGCTGGGATTGGAGCTCCCGGGCAACTCGGAGCTCAGGTGGAACGGCGCCTCTATTCCCAACGCCTTTTTACAGCGGTTCAGCAACTCAAGATTCAATTCCAGCAGGAATGTCCAGGCACGCCCATAAACCGGTTCCAGCAATTCCCACAGAAACTCCCGGTAAGGCGCGTAAGCATAGTTAACCGACAAACTGCGCCAGTGTTTGCGACGCCAGGGGCCGGTGTTGTCAATCCGGGCCTCCCGGATTTGCTGAGGGGGTTTGCCGGAACTCCGCACCGGAACGGTCAGCCAGGAGGCCTGCTCCCCCTGGCGGATCAGGGTGCGGGAAAGCGGAGACTGGGGCACAAAGCGCACATCGTCGGCCAGGATAAACTCATCGGCCAAAGCCATTTTTCGAAAATAACCCCGCCCCGGCAAATAGGCCGGTGTTTCCGCTGCGATGACTTTGCCGGGTTTGCCTTTTTTATTCATCCCGCTTTCCTTGCCCTCGTTGACCGGTCAGGTGAATCCGTAAAACATAACAAGTATTTGTGCTCAAATAAACGTCGTTTCGGATTTGCCGGCCGCCCGGATTTTGTTTGGCTTTGATCACCCGGATTTCCCGCCCTATATTTTCCCCCTCAAGACAAAACCATTCACCAACCGGATTTTTGCAAAGGAGGAATTCATGAAACGCCTGGTGCTGTTTTCTTTTATAATTCTACTCATTTCCACGGCCTTTGCGGAGAAAAAACCATTTACTATCGAGGCGCTTTATAAGATTAAAAATGTGCTCGATCCGCAGTTTTCTCCCGACGGTAAAAAAGCGGCCTTTTTTGTTGTCGAATATTTTTTGGAAGAGGGCAAGAGCAACAGCGATATTTACTTGATGAATGCAGACGGATCAAATCTGCGCCAATTGACCTTTCATCCCAAGGCGGACTGGCGCCCCCGCTGGTCCCCGGACGGCAAATGGCTAATGTTCCTCTCCACCCGCAGCGGCAGCGCCCAGGCGTGGAAACTCCCGCTGGACGGCGGCGAGCCTCAGCAAGTAACCGATTTCTCTACCGGGGTCAGCGGAGCGGAGTGGTTTCCGGACAGCAAGCGGATCTTGTTCTACAGCCGGGTCTTTCCCGAGTGCGGCGCAAACAGCGATTGCAATCAGGAAATCAATGACGGGCTGGAAAAGGGGCCGGTGCAGGCGCACCTTGCCGATGAACTGCTGTTCCGCCACTGGAATCTCTGGAAAGACGGCTCCGTGCTGCACACCTTTGTCTATGATCCCGAAAAAGATGAGTACACCGATCTTTCGCCCGGCAACCTCGAAGCGCCTGCTTTTATGACCGGCGGGGCGACTGCCGGCATCGCCGTCTCGCCGGACGGCCGGGAAGTCTGCTTTACCGCCAACCCGGATTCCAACCAGTGGGAGACCACCAACAAAGATTTGTTCATCGTCCCTTCCGGCGGGGGCGATCCGCTGAACATCACCGACGACAACGAAGCGTTTGACGCCCATCCGGCCTACTCTCCGGACGGCCGCTATATCGCCTACATCACCCAAACCGTTCCACGGTATGAATCGGACCGGTTCCGCCTGGCCCTATATGACCGCCAAACCGGCCAAAAGCGTATTATAACCGAGCATTTTGATAATTGGGTAAACAGCTTCCACTGGGCGCCCAATTCCAAAAGCATTTATTTTACGGCGGATGTGGAGGGCGCTGTCCCCATCTACCGGGTTGACATCAGGAGCGGTAAAATCCGCCAGGTTTACAACTTCCGCACCGTGGATCAGTTCCAGCTTTCCCCGAACGGCAAATACCTGCTGGCGGCGCGACGCTCCATCGCCGAGCCGCGCGAAATCTGGCGGGTGGATGTTTCCGGAAAAAACGCCCGGCGGCTGACCACTTTTAATCAGCAAATTGAGCAGGAAGTCGATATTCGTCCCGCGGAAGTGGTCTGGGTGGACTCGCCCGGCGGCCGGAAGGTGCAGACCTTTCTCATCAAACCGCACAATTTTGATCCGGCCAAAAAATATCCGGCAATCATCAACGTGCACGGCGGGCCGCAAGGGCAGTGGAGCGACGGCTTCCGCGGCGACTGGCAAGTCTATCCCGGGGCCGGCTACGTGCTGGTTTTCCCTAATCCTCCCGGCGCCACCGGCCAGGGCCAGGAATACACCCAGGCGATTTCCCGCGACTGGGGCGGGAAAGTCTACCAGGATGTCATGGCCGTAACAGACTACTTAGCCGACCTGCCCTATGTCGATCCGGAGCGCCTGGGGGCAATGGGCTGGTCCTACGGCGGCTATATGATGATGTGGCTGGAAGGACACACCGACCGCTTTAAAGCCATCGCCTCCATGATGGGCTTGTACAATCTCACCTCGTTCTATGGGACCACCGAGGAATTGTGGTTCCCGCAATACGACCTGGGCGGCGCTCCCTGGGAATCCCAGGATTACCGGAAGTGGACGCCGTCTCGCTTTGTGAAGAACTTTAAGACGCCCTGCCTGGTCATTACCGGCGAAAAGGATTTCCGGGTTTCCTATACCCAGAGCCTGGAATTTTTTACCGCCCTGCAAAAGATGGGCGTTCCCTCCCGCCTGATTGTTTTCGAAAACGACGGCCACTGGCCGGGCTGGACAACCTCCATGCCGCTCTACTACAACGCCCATTTGGAGTGGTTCCACAAATACCTGGGCGGCGACCCGGCCCCCTACGACAGCAAAGAGATGGTGCGAAATAGAGCCTTTAAAAAATAGCCCCTTTCGGGGTCTTATTCGACTCCAGGCAGCTGGGATTGTTGATTTGTTCTGTCGAAGACACCCCGGCCGAGAGGATGTTGCAGAATGTCATTCCCGAATGCTTTTATCGGGAATCCACTACCACAAGCTCATAGATTCCCGCTTATCCCGCCCGACCGGGAGCGGGAATGACAGAATTGGGAAGCTTTTGAGTGAATTTGCAACAGCCGGCCGACCGGGGGCCGAAGTGTACGAGCACTTAGGTTGCCGCGAAGCCGCCAAGATCACAAAGAAATAATAATGTTTTTGCCGGATGATGTACCGGAAAATTCGGCAGATGCACAAAGATAACCCATCGTAGAGACGCCATGCATGGCGTCTCTACCAAATAACCATCTGATTAATTAATCCCGCTGCCATTGCGGCACGCGCCCCGGCGTCCAGGGAGCGCCGGCTGTTTCCGCGTCCTGTTCCAATTGGCGCAAATCTTCTTCGATCAGCTTACGCAACCCCGGCAGCCACTGGCCGAACTCCTCTGCGGCGATGCGGTATCCATCCAGTTGGGTCTGGGTGGGGGCAGAGCTGGAGGCCCATTGTCCGTAAATCACCCGCTGCACCCGCTCGCGGATAGCCGGAGGACGCGGCTCGTTGTGGGCGCTGCGCACTTTGTCTCCTTCTAACCAGATCAGCAAGTCTTTCAGCCGCTGCTCAATCTCCCGGGCGCGTTTTGCCAACACCGGGTCGGCTTCCGGGGCGTCGTCCAGCGCTTTTTTCAGGTGGTTGATGCGGTTCTGCGCTTCGCCGGCAGCCCGGCCGGCGCCTAATACCGCCCGCTGCAACCGCGCTGTTTTTTTCTGGAAGGCCAGCACTTCCGCCTTATCCTCGGCCGGCAGGCTGGCCAGGCCCAACGGCTCGGTTGGGAACTTTTGCGGTTCGCCGATGGGGATCACCTGGCCGTCGACGCGCTTGGCCAGGGATACAGTGTAGGTTCCCGGGGCAACCATTGGCCCCACGGGCAGGTCCGAAAAAGGGCCGGGCTTGGGGGGATTCAGCTCCGTAGGTTCCGAGGACGGATAGCGCAAATCCCAGGCGACCCGGTGCATCCCCTTCTTCACCGGGCCGGTTAATTGCCGCACCACCTGGCCGTCCTCATCGCGCACAATCAGCAACATTGCCGGGGCTTCTTCCCGCATTTCCGCCTGCAACTCCTCCCAGG
>JAJRYW010000048.1 GCA_024275555.1 Calditrichota bacterium
CCATCCCGTCGGGAAAATGACACGGACTTTTCTTCTTTTAATGTACCTATTTTGCACCGGCGGGGCACGGGAAATTATTGAGTGATTGGGTGATTTGGTGATTGCGATTCGCATCGTTTGGGCCTCTGTGGTTTGGGGCCTTCCGTGCGGTTATGAGCTAACGATCCATGTGGTGGTGCTGAAAACGGTTTAATCATCTTACCGCCAAAGCTGGTATGACAAATATTACAAACGGGATTTTAAAATTTGAAGGGGGAGGTTGGCTGAAAGGAGGCGGGAGCCTCCGGCATGGCATTCCCGGGCGGGAGCCCTGGAATGAGGAACGGGGGCGCGGACTATTGCGGGTAGAGACGCAATGCATCGCGTCTCTACAAAATACGTGATGAGCCAATGTCCCTCACCGAAAAATCCACAAAAAAGATTGGCATCCCGGCCAATCTTTACTAAAATTGGCCCACGTTAAACAAGGGGATAAGAAGCATTGGAAATATTTAAAGAATTTACCTTTGAAGCCGCTCACCATCTTCCCAATGTACCGGAGGGGCACAAGTGCCGCCGCCTGCACGGGCACTCCTTCCGGGTGCGGCTTTACCTGGAGGGCGCAGTTGGCGCAGACACCGGCTGGGTGATGGATTTCGGCGATCTGAAAAAGGCTTTTAAGCCGCTTTACCAGCAACTGGATCATCACTATCTGAATGATATCGAGGGGTTGGAAAATCCCACCAGCGAAAATATTGCCCGCTGGATCTGGGAGCGACTGAAACCATCCCTGCCGCAATTAAGCCGCATCGTCTTGCATGAAACCTGCACGGCCGGATGCGAATATCGCGGGGAAGAGGCGTCGGATTAAAGGAAAAATTTATGGCTGAAAAATATCGGCAAAATGAACCCATCGAAGATGTGCAGAACCGTCCCGACCCCCGGGGGATTGCCATCAACAAAGTGGGAGTGCGCAACCTGCGTTACCCGATTGTTATTCTGGATCGCGCCCATGAAAAACAGGCCACGGTGGCAAAGGTCAGCCTGTCGGTCAACCTGCCGCATCACTTCAAAGGCGCGCACATGAGCCGCTTTGTGGAAATCCTCAACGAGCACCACGGGGATATGACCATGTGGTCGCTGCCGGATATTCTGCACAAACTTAAAGAACGCCTGGATGCGGAAAGCGCTCACGTGGAATTGAGCTTCCCCTATTTTATGGAGCGTTCTGCGCCGGTCAGCGGGGCGGTCGCCTTGATGGATTACCAATGCGCTTTTATCGGCGAGACCGAGAACGGGGCGGACGAGTTTATTCTACGGGTAACAGTTCCGGTGACCAGCCTGTGCCCCTGCAGCAAGGAGATCAGCGATTACGGCGCCCATAATCAACGCGGCGAGGTGACCATGGAAGTGAAGGGGGAGAAAGCGGGCCGCCCGGAGATGATCTGGATTGAGGAACTGGTGGAAATCGCCGAACAGTCAGCTTCTGCGCCGGTATACGCCCTGCTGAAGCGCCCTGACGAGCGCCATGTAACCATGCAAGCCTACGATAATCCCGTCTTTGTGGAAGACATGGTGCGCAATGTGGCCCAAAGGCTTATGCAGGACCCGCGGGCGGCTCGCTTTAAAGTCACCGCAGAAAATTTTGAAAGCATCCACAACCATAATGCCTTCGCTTCCGTCGAATGGCAGCGTGAAAAGCAATAAGGAGGCGCCATGCCTTTTGCAGAAGGTGAAATGTTTGAATTCCTGGATGAATCTTATATTCGCAGCGATTTTCTGGAAACGTTCGATTTCGACAGTCCCCAGCAACTGATTATTACCGAAACGCGGGAGTTCAGCGCCGTTTGCCCGTTTAGCGGACTGCCGGATTACGCCTATCTCAAGATCGAATACTTCCCGGAGGGCGGCAAATGCGTGGAGCTGAAATCGCTGAAATACTACATCACCAGCTTCCGTAATGTGGGGATTTACCAGGAAGCGGCCACCAAACGCATCTACGATGACCTGCGCCAACTGCTGAATACTTTTCGGCTCCGCATCACCACCGTCTACAATACCCGCGGCGGATTCGATACCACCTGCATCGAAGGGCGTTTAGACAATTAATCTATATTCCGCTACCGCGACTCTTAATTCAGAAATTCGGCAATAACCCGGTTTACCTGTTCAGCCTTTTCCCACTGGGCAAAGTGGCCGCATTTGGGAATCATCACTAATCGGCTGTTCGGGATTTTGGATTTGCCGATCCGGGCGATCTCGCGGGTGCGCCCGCCATGCAAATAGGGGTTGGGAATCAGGTTGTCATTTTCGCCGAAGATGATCAGGGTGGGCTGGCTGATTTCGCCCAGGTAATCATAAACCGGCTCGTCGATCATGCCGGCCACCGAGCGCTCCACCGCATAACAATATTTTTCAAAATCCCGGGCCTGGCGCAGGGCAATCCGGTCGACAACCATGAACCCGGCGTCTTTGGGGGTGTTGTAAAAGTTCATCTGGATGTTGGCCCGGATTTGCTGCACCGGGGTCAATTTCACGGCGTCCACGTTGATCACCTCTTTCAGCCATTGCCCTTCGCCGGGAGCAAATTTTTCAAAACCGGCCGGGGCGATCAGCACCAG
>JAJRYW010000049.1 GCA_024275555.1 Calditrichota bacterium
GCTTAAAAAACCGGTGCAGAGCAAGAGCAGGTTTTCCGTGCCGATCAACGGGGCCAGGTTGCTTAAATAGCCGCCGACGATCCCGCCGGAGATTCCCCCGGCGCCGATAAAACCGAACAGGCGCTTCGCCTCCCGGGCGTCAAAAACATAGTTGGCTAATATCCAAAATTGGGAGGTAGCAATGACCGCAAAAATAGCCACCCAGACATAGAACAGGTAGACGAACCACCCGCTTTCAAAACCGCTGCGCAGCAACAGCCAGAAGAAGATCAGGTTGCTGACTACCAGGATCAGGGTAGCCTGAATTAAGCGGTGCAGCCGGATTTTCGCGGCAAAACGGCTATAGAGGCTGGTTACCACGGCGGCGGCAAGCTCCACTAAAATAAACACATAGGGAAGCTGCTCGACATCGTAGACCTCCAGGAAGAGGGCGTTGCGCACCGGCTTGACGATCAACAGCGAGGCAATTACTAAGAACAGGTAACTAAACATCAGCAGCGCCCGGGGCGCCTCCTCCCGGCGGATATCAAAAAGCTGTCGGAGCAGTTTATACATGGGCGTTTTCTGATGAAAAAACGGTTCTGAGCATCCCGGTTTGTTGGGTTTGGCTGTTGGAGAAGCGGTCGAAAACATACGCATGGATTGGGAATGAATCAATTTTTTTGATATTCATTTGAATAATTCCCTTCAAACGGGGTAATTTAAACATACCATGAAGAGAGAAGCCGACGCCCGGGACGATAGCGAGCTGATTCGCCGTTGTCAAGAGAACGACCAAGCTGCGCTGGAGACGCTGACCAAACGCTACTATCAGAAGGTGTATTCCATGGCTTATTTAACCATTCATAATCGTGATGCGGCGCTGGACATTTCCCAGGAAGCCTTTGTGCGGGTGTTCCGGAATATCGGGCGGTTCGAGCCGGAGCGGTCTTTCCCGGCCTGGCTTTATCGTATTGTAAAAAATTTATGCCTCAACTATCGGCAGCGGCAGCAGCGGCGCTGGAAAGTCTGGTCGGATTTTTGGCGGCCGGGAATGGCCGGGAGCAATCCGGAAGAATCCTTTTGGGGAGAGAGCCGCGAGCCCGGCCCCGCCGAAGCGCTGGAAAACAGCGAACGGCAGCGCCTGCTCTGGCAAGCCATCCGCACCCTTCCGGCCAAAGAGAAGGAAATTCTTATCCTGAGGGAATTTCAGGAAATGAGCTACCGGGAAATTGCCGAAGCGCTGGAAATTCCGCTTGGCTCGGTAATGTCCGGGCTCTACCAGGCCCGCCGCAAACTGGCCGTTATATTGGGCGCTGCTCAACCCGATCTGAAAGGAGATTTATAATGGAACGCCCCGGCTCCTCGCCCGCTTGCCAGCCCTTTCGGCTGTTAATGATGCAAGCCATCGATGACGAGATCAGCCCGGCAGACCGGAAAGCTCTCCAGGAGCATCTGCAATCCTGCCCCTCCTGCCGGGAAGAGTTTCAACGCTTTTCCAACTTACAAAAGGAGACCCAAACCATGAAGAGACAACTTTTGCCGGAAATGGCCTGGGATGACTATTGGTCCCGGCTCTACAACCGGCTGGAACGCAGCATTAGCTGGATACTCATCTCCCTGGGGGCCGCGGTGCTGGGCGCCTATGGCGCCTACCATGCGGTACTGGAAATGCTGGGAGACCCGCAAATGCCCGGCTTCATCAAAGCAGCAATTATCGGGGTGAGCGCGGGAGGCGTGCTCTTGCTTATCTCCGTCATCCGCGAAAAACTAATGGTGCGCAAACACGACAAATACAAGGAGATCCAACGATGATTCTGACCACAACCGATTCCGTACCCGGCAAAAACATCTCCAAAATGCTGGGAATTGCCAAGGGGAACACCGTTCGCGCCCGCCACATGGGCAAAGATATTCTGGCGGGATTAAAAACGATTGTCGGGGGAGAAATTGAAGAGTACACCAAACTGATCGCCGAATCGCGGGAACAGGCGGTTGACCGCATGATTGCCGACGCCGAGGCAATGGGCGCCAATGCCATTGTCAATGTGCGTTTCGGCACTTCCTACGTGATGGGAGCGGCGTCGGAAATCCTGGTCTATGGCACCGCCGTTATCGTGGAGTAAATCGTTAAAACGGCCCCGGGCTATGGCAGTCTGAGAAGGCTGCCATAGCGGTTATTCCAGTTTGAGTATTTGACCTAAGTACAATTTCAATACAGTCAGTTTATCATTTACCCGGGGGGTGGAATTGAACTGGATACTTTCCAGAATCCCCTGGTACAAGGTGGTATTCTCTAGCCGGTCGCGCAGCTTTTCCCGGGTCATACCCGGCTTGTAGTTAGTCAGCACCCATTTCATGATGTCATAACCCAAAAGCTGGTAAAGTTCCGGGGTGGTGTTCATCTGGCTGCGGAAGCGATTCATAAACACCTTATAGTTGGTGGAATTGGGATCAAAGTAACCGGCGGTGATGTAGACCATTCCTTCCAGGTGATCTTTGTATTTGCGCAACTGGGGCGGATCATTCCAGCCCTCGTTGCCCAGAATAGTGGCCCGGATATTGTTAAAGGCAATCTGCGGGGCCATGTATTCGATGAACTGCGAAGAACGGATCACCATCAGCACGGCGTCGATGCCGGTTGCCGGAAGATCGGTGGAATCGATGCGGGAGCCTACCCGGGCGGGTTCAAATTTCAGATCCAGGTACTCCTTGTAAGCGGTTTTCAGTTCCTCATCGCTCATATCCGGGTGTTCCTGCAGAACGGAATCCTGGAAAGTCAGGTAGACGCCGGTGCGCCAGATAGCCCGAAATTGGCGGGTAAAATCCTGGCTGTTTTCGTAATACCATTGCAAATTGGCAATCTCGCTTCCGCCGGCCTGAATTTCCTCGGTAAAGCTTTGCACAAAACTTTCCCCGTATTCATTTACCGGGGCCAGAATAGCGACGCGGCGCACCCCCAATTTTTCCACGGCGTAACGCCCCAGAAAGCGCCCTTTGGTCTGGGCGTCCGGGTTGATCTGGAAAGCATAGGGGCTTACCCGGGCCAGGCCGGTCTGGGAGCTTAAAGGGATGATGTAGGGACGTCCTTCGTAGCGGGAGAGCAGGGAGACGGCGGCGCACTGGTCGGAGTTAATCGGGCCGATGATGCAGAGCGGATCGCTATTCTCGATCAGTTCGCTGGCCACGGAAATCGCGCTGACCACAGTAGGCTCCACCTCGGCGACCTGCAAATTGATCTCTTCGCCCGGGTAGCGCTGGCGGTACTCCCGGATGGCATAAGCCAACCCCTGCTCGATTTCCTCGGCAACCTGCCGGCTCTCGCCGCTGGAGGGTTTTAGATAGAGAAACCCTTTCCGGCCGAGGGATTCGGCGACCGGAGCGCCCAACATGCGCCGGGCTTCATCGGCATAAAAATGGTTGGGCTGTTCCCGCAGGAATTGACGCAGCAGCGTTTTGGCGCGGGCTTCCTGGCCGGTTTGCAGCATCTTTTTGGCCAGCAGTACGTTTACCAGCCCCTGGAAAACACTGTTGGGATGCTCGCGACGGAGACGGGTAATCTGCTGTTCATCCAAATAATACTCCATCGTGTGGAAAATATACTCGCCGTCGCGGCGCTTTAAACGCGGGTCTTTGCTGTGCTGGATCACCCAAAGCCATTCCTGCACGGCGTCCTCATACTTACCAAGCTGGAAATAGATATTGCCCAGCAGATGATGCATATCATCCAGGTAGGCGCTCCGGAGATGTTTGGTGAAAAAGTATTTGCAGACTACCTCGGCCCGCCCGTAATCTTTCAGTTTATAGTACGACTTTGCCAGCATCAGCCGGGTGGCGGTGCTTAAACGTCCCTCGGGATATTGCTGGATGGCCGACAAAAACTGTTCCTGCGCCGCCCGGTAACGGCCGTTCTTATACGCCTGCAATCCGGCCTCGAAAAGATCCCGCTCGCTTTGGGCCAGCAACTGCGAGGAGGCGAATAAAATCACCAGTCCAATCAAGAGAATGTTTCGTTTCAAAATAGACTCCTATGGGAAATTTCAACTCCAACTGATCCGAGACAGCCAACTCCGCATCTCAACGCGCAAAAATATAAGAGTTTACCGGGGCCATGTCAACTGTGTTAAAAGGCAAACGGTAGCGGAGATTGGTTGGGTTGAAGAATTTTATCTCGGTTCCTTAAAATCTGTGTTTGATCCGTGTAAATCAGCAGCCGGTAAAAAAGTGCACGGTAGAGAGCCGAGCTAAAGGTTAGACCGGTAAATATTTAAAATCTAAATTCCCGGATGATAGGCAAGGGATGAACCGACCCAGGTTTTATGGCGGTTAAAATCCACCCCCATCATCTTGCCCTTGCTGACCCGCACCAGGTTGTTTACCAGCAGCGGCCGGTCGTCCCAGATAAACATCATCCGGATTTCCGCCCTGGCCTGCTCATCCGGCGTCTCCAGAAAAGGCGTGTATGCGACCTTGCGTTGCAGAATGTAGTTGTTCCGCTCCTGCAACTGATCCAGCCGCTCCGCGGTGATATCAATTTCCACCCCGGCGCCGGCAAAAGAAAAAAGCGGTTTCAATACATAGTTTTCCAGGTCGTCCGGATAGCGATCCAAATCGCCGAGAAAAAAACTGGGCGGGCAATAGGGACTTTGGATCATCGGCAGGGTGTACTTGCTGATTTTAAAAAACCAGTTGGGATGCCCTACCCAGGTCACGTCCAAGTCCTCATCAATATCAAAACTGATGTGCAGATTTTTCCGATGCAGTTCGTCAAAAATAAAGCGATGGTAGATACGTTCGATGGGGATTTCCCGGCCGTTGTGCTTATAGAACAATTTACGGCCGCGATGGATTACCCGGGTGACGCAGACCGAGCGGATGCCATAATATTCTTCACAAAGATAAAAGTCGATGCGGGTTTTTTGTTTTTCCGGTTCGATCTCCAGCAAGACCACGTTTTCGGGATCGCTGGCGCCCAGGAGCACTTGCCCTAAAAAATCCCGGTAGCCCCGGGAGCTTAACCCGCTGAAAAATGGGGTTAGCTGTTCCGGAATAGGAAAATACTGCCGCAGCTTGCCGTCCAGAAAATGTTGATAGCAATACAATGAGGGAAACCCCTGCAATTCTATTAATTGGGGAACAAACTCCTCCTGCTCGTCCCGGCAGACGGCAAAATCAATTTGCAGGAAAGTGGGATGTGCATCCTCATTGGCCACTTTCAGCCCGGCGGGAATAGCGGCCTCCGCCCGGGCGGAATAGCCGGGATCGCGCAACACCCGGAGAACATCGTCGGCGGCGTGAAGAAGTTTTCGGGTAAAATCCTCCGAAAGAAACAGGGGCGTCTCACAAAGCCGGAAAAGCAGGCTGTTGCGATAATGACGATTTATATCCGAAATAATCTCTTGATAGGCTTGCGGATCAAATTGAGCATTGAAGGCGGCGCGAAGTTCCGGAAGCATAAATTACCGTTTCTGTGGTTTTATAAGAGTTTCAGTTCGGGAAATTAGAGTTGGTGTTTAAATTGTCTTTCCATCGGGGCATATCTAAAATGGTTCGCAATCACGGTTTTATCCCCAGGCCCTGGTAGGTTTCGTCGATGATGTAATCGACCACGGCGTGGTAGTCGTTGGCCTGTTCCCAGACCGCCAACTGGCGATCCGCCCCGCTGCCCCGTTCCAGCATCATCCGCACGTATTCCATTTCTTTGCGGGTGTCCAGTTCATCGACCACCTCATCAACAAAATCCATCAGTTCCAGGAGCAGGTCCCGGCAGGGCACTTCTTCTTGCTTGCCGAAATCGATCAGTTTTCCATCCAGCCCGTAGCGGCAGGCCCGCCATTTATTCTCCAGGATAAGCGAACGGCGGTAGAGCCGGAACCCCAAATTTTGCTTTTTCAAGCGATGCAGTTTGGCTACGATGGCCTGGAACATGGCCGCAATGGCCAGGGATTCCTCGGCGCGCATAGGGATATCGCAGACGCGGAATTCCAGGGTGTCAAAATAAGGATGGAGGCGGATATCCCACCAGATTTTTTTGGCGTCGTCAATGCAGTTGGTTTTCACCAGTAGTTTCAGGAAATTCTCATAGACGGCCAGGCTGTCGAAATAATCCGGCAGGCCGGTGCGCGGAAAGCGGTCGAACACCTTGACCCGGTAGGATTTAAAACCGGTGTTGCGGCCGATCCAGAAAGGCGAGTTGCTGGAGAGGGCCAGGATATGCGGCACAAAGTAGCGGGCCGCATTCATAATCTGGATGCCGTCTTCGCGGTCGTCGATGCCCACGTGGACATGCAGGCCGAAGATCAGGTTGCCCCGGGCAACCATCTGCATATCCTGGATGATGGTCTTATAGCGGGGGTGCTCGGTAATTTTCTGATCCTTCC
>JAJRYW010000050.1 GCA_024275555.1 Calditrichota bacterium
GATCGGCTGAATCTTTGCGACCGCAGCGCCTCCGTTGCGAACGCTGCGGTAAAAAGGCACATTCGGATCAATGTAGAGCGTATTTAAAATGACACAATAGGAAGAATACGCCTATCAAGAACTTCTTTGGGAACAGGTTTTACCCTTTTAGCTGCATGAATAGTTACCACTCAAATTAATTTGGACGCAGATTTCCGCTGAGGGGAGTGTGGTGAGATTTGACCGGGCCGGCCGGCTTGAAAATAATTGTCAGCGCTGTTCTGCCTTATTCCGCGTTTCTCCGCCGCAAATTTCCACTTATGATTGGCATGAATAGTACTTTCTTTTACCAGCCCCGGATGCTATCTTTTAGCTATAGCAGTATGATTTGAATCGCCTCCAATTAAAAGATCTAAATATAGCAGCACCGTTCCGAGTGTTCCGGCGGCAAACCGCCTGGGGCGTTAGGTGCTGGACGACTATTGCCGGATAAATAAAATGGTGAAAATCCTGATTGCGGATGACCATGTGTTGGTCCGGGACGGGTTGAAGCGGCTGATTGAAAGCGAAGCCGGTTTTACGGTTCTCGGCGAAGCGGGGAATAGCGACGAGGCGTTGAAGTTCCTGCATCGTCGCCGCTGTGATTTAATTATCCTGGATATCAGCATGCCCGGGAAAAACGGGATGGAATTATTAAAAGAACTCCGGGAGCTGTATCCGCAATTGAAAATACTGATCTTAACCATGCACCCGGAAGAACGCTTTGCCATCCGCGCCCTGAAGGCGGGAGCCGATGGTTATTTAACCAAGATGAGCGCTCCGAACGAACTGCTCCATGCCATCCGTAAAATCAGTTCCGGGGGCAAGTATATCAGCGCCAGCCTGGCCGAGTCTATTGCCCAGACGCTGGGGGAAAAGAGCAGCGGGGCCGGGCACGAGTTGCTGTCTGACCGGGAGTTTGAAGTGATGCGCCTGCTGGGCGCCGGGCAAACGGTATCGGAAATTGCCAAAACTCTGAATTTGAGCCGCAGCACAGTCAGCACTTATCGTAAAAGAATTCTGGAAAAGCTGGGCCTTCACTCGAACGCCGAAATAATCCACTATGCCATGCAGCATGGCATCGTCGATTCATGATTTTCCCGGGGGCAATGACGGCAGAAGTATACCGGAATCCCCTTATATTCCTGCCGCCCCGGTTATCACGGCGCAATCGTGAAAATATCCTCATCTTCTTTTCCCCCAGTAGAGCCCCAATACTCGACACAATTGTTGCAATGAAAAAAGCAATTCGGTTTGCCGGGCAGGATCGTCCCGCTGTCGCATATTGGCTACAATCCGTATACCCGGGCGGATAGCGTTCGGCGTTCTGCCGGGTCTGCATTGATAACAGCTTATCGATCTACTCTGTCGAAGCCCGTTTACCGTCTCCGGAAATGCCGCTAAAACACTCGGGATATCCCTGCTTTTCATGTCATAAAATTCTTGACACAAACATCGTTATCCTGTCTATAAAATTTTCCACCTAAAAGTATTATAATCCCTTTGTCCGCATCTATTGATTTGGAATCAATAACATTACTTATAGAGATGAAAGTTCTATTAATTGATGATTCCGACCATATCCGTAGTGCGTTGAAACGCCTGCTGGAATCGGGGCAAGGCGTGGAAATTGTTGGCGAAGCAGTAGATGCAGACGAAGCGGTGATACTGATTGCCGATTTGCAGCCGGATGTAATCATCTCCGATTTTAACCTGGAGAATAGCACCGCTCTTGATGTATTTATGGAATTGAGGCAACACCAATGGAAGCCGGTGGTAATTGTCTTAACCAATTCGTCTTCCCAGGAAGTTAAAATGGCCTGCCTGAAAGCGGGCGCGGATTATTTTCTGGATAAATCAACCCAGTTTCACCGGGTAACGGATTTACTCGAGGAAATTGAGGGCAAAGAAAACTAAGTACTTTTGCACACTTCGGCCCCCGGCCGGCCGGGGTGTCTTCGACAGAACAAATCGACAATCCCGGCCGGGAGTCGATTAAGACCCCGAAAGGGGCTAAATACCGGGGGAATTATCCTAACGACCAGGTATGTCGTTGACGATTTGTCGATAGAATGATGACACCTGATACGACACGAGTTGACACTGAAAATCACGAAAGCAGCTATATTGGATTTGATATCTATCACCTATATTCAGGTTGAATGGAATCTAATCTAATTTACGGGAATACAAATTGAAGGCTGCTTAAGGAACGAGAGGCGTTTAATTTGATGGAGTTTGTTGTGAGCAGGAAAAGAAGAATGAGCGCAGTGTGTGACGGATTGGCAATTATCGATGATCGGGGTCGGATTGCCTATATCAATGATCCGTTTTTAAAACGGCTGGGGGTGCTTAAAACGGAGGTTCTCAGAAAACCGTTAACCGAGTACCTGGCCCCGGAGAGTCGCAGCACCTTCGAAACCACTTTTTTAGAGCAAGCCCACGAGTTTGCCGCCACGCTGGAATTGAACCTGGCTACCCGAAACGGCCGCACCGTGTTAGCAAAGCTCTCCGTATTGCCCGGATCCTATAATGAACGTATGATCGGATTGCTTACCGAGGAACCTGAAAACTGAAATGAGCTCTGTGTATCGCTATAAGACATCCGCTGAAAAGCCTAATACGGTTGATTCTCATCCGCATACCGTTACGGAGATTGAAAACTATCTCTATGCGGTAGCCCATGAGCTCAGCGCTCCCTTGCGCACGGTAAAAATGTACATTGATTACCTGAATCGTCACGACAATGAAGAGGAAATCCTCTACCGGGAATATTTGAAAAAGATCGAGCAGCAGATGGACCGGATGGATTCCCGGGTGACGGATTTACTGGCCTTAAGCGGAATTACAGTGCGCAAACTGGCCCGGGAAAAGTTTTCCCTGGAAGAGTTAACCCGCGAGGTGTTGGCAGATATCGAGGAAACTTTCCGTTCTCAGGCAATCGAAGAGGACTTTGACAACCCCGGGCGCCAGGTGGATATCCGCATGGAATCGCTTCCCCCGGTATATGCAGATAAATCTTTATTGCGCCTGGTGCTCCAGAAATTACTGGAAAATGCACTGAAGTTTACCTGTAAGAAGGATTTGGCCATTATTGAACTTGGCGGAGATATTTCTGCCCGGGGCGCTTCTTTTTACGTCAAAGATAATGGGGTCGGTTTTTCTATGGATGACTCCCCCAGGCTGTTCCGCTTTTGCTCCCGGCTTCATTCTCAGCGGGAATATGAAGGCAACGGAATCGGCTTAAGCATTGCCAAACAAATTGTCGATTTGCATGAGGGACGTATTTGGGCGGAAGCCCAACCCGGATCCGGAGCGACTTTTCACGTCATGCTTCCCTGGATTGAAAAGGAATAACTTGAAGAAAAATGGCGTACTGATCCCTCAGTACGTCTTGTAAAAAACCCCCTCCGTACTTACCCCTCCATAAAGCCACACACTCCCCGGGTCCTGCTTCAGGACCCGGGGAGATTTTTTTGTACCAAAGAAGCACATCGGCGTTTCAGAAAAATTTCGTAACTACTCGGATGTTATTGCCAATGGCGTATAATTCCCCTCTCCCCGGGGGCGAGGGGGATTCAACTGCCATATATACAGCTGTTTAAGCTATGAACAAACCGATTTACACAAGAATTCTTTTAAAGAGCAGTCTACCAATAACCTGAGTAGTTACAAAATTCCTATTCAGTAAAGCTAAGCTTTTTCAGAGACTGCGCTCGCAAAAAGAGGCTTCTCCGAAGCCGTTGATTTACGATTTACGAATAGCGATTTACGATTTGAAATTCAATCGTCAATCGTCAATTGTCAATCGGAAATCGCCAATCGAAAATCATTTATTAAATCGACAATAAATTGTCGATTTAGGCGCCCTAAGCGCCTAATGTTTTTTCCAGACTTCGCTGAAAAAAATGGAGTGTTGGAGGGCTGGAGTATTGGAAAATTCCACTCTCCATAAATCTATTACTCCAATACTCCAGGATCGACAAAATTTTGTCGATTTCGGCGCCCTAAGCGGCAGCCCTTTCAACATGGCGAAGTTTTTCGTAATATGTTGTCTCCATACAATATAATAAATAAACAAGGAGGCAAATGAGATGTTATTAGAGAAATTATTTGAACCATTTTTACA
>JAJRYW010000051.1 GCA_024275555.1 Calditrichota bacterium
GTCCACATCGCCATTCTGCAGCGATTCCCGGAAGGAAGCCTGGCGCTCCTGGTAAACCGAACTCTCCACTGCTGAAAAAATATGTTGAGGAGATTTGGCGTCGCTGTCGCGGAACAAATCCCCCAGACGCTCCCACCATAGCCCCGATTCGTCGACGTACTGGATTACCAGCGTATCGCCGAGCGGGTTCTGCTGAAAATAGACGGGCAGGTAATAAAATCCCAAAATCACCAAAGGCCCCAGCAAGGTTGATATCACGAACATCCGGGTAAATACTTTGCTTTTGAACTCACGTCGGATTAAACTGAATGTTTTGCTCACGGTAATAAATTCCTTCTCTTTGGTATGGGAATTCCCCTAAGGCGTCGCTTATCTCCTGCCCGGCTTCGGGGAGCCCCCTAAACGAGTACCGGGTGACAACGTCTTTCACTCTAAAAAAAACTTGGCGTTCTTCGCGTCTTCCGGCAATCCCCTAAACGAGTACCGGGTAACAACGTCTTTCACTCCGGTAGAGTATCTAGCTCTTCCTGGTCGGTTGTCTCCCCGTCAACCAGGTCGATGAAAATTTGGTTCAGGGAGATATCGCCTGCTTCAAATTTGCTGATTGAAAGCGGCAGATCGGCCAGCACCCGGAAAAAATCCTCCGGGGAGGCCTGGGGCCGGAGACGAATCTCCATGGAATTGCCGTAGTCGTTGACTTCGGCTACCTGCGGCAGGCCTTTCACGGCGCTGCCGTCGCCGTGATACCGGATCATCACCCGGTTTTTGCTGTACGATTTTTTGATTTCCTGCAATTGCCCCTGCAAAACCGCCTTCCCTTTGTTGATCAGGCAGATGTCCTGGCAAAGTCTTTCGGCCTGGTCCATTAAATGGGTGGAAAGGATGATGGCGACGCCCTTCTGCTGAAGTTCCAGCAAAATGTCCTTCAGAAGTTTGGTGTTGACCGGGTCCAGGCCGGAGAAGGGTTCATCGACGATGAGCAGTTTGGGGTTATGCAGGATTGTCCCGATAAACTGGGCTTTCTGTTGCAATCCTTTGGAAAGCTCCTCAATTTTTTTGTTGGCGCGATCGAGCAGCTCGAACCGCGCCAGCCATTCCCGGCTTCTTTGGCGAGCCACGGACGAGGAAAGACCTTTCATCTCCCCCAGGAACTGGAGGTGGTCAATTAATTTCATACGCGGATAGAGACCCCGTTCTTCCGGGAGGTAGCCCAGCTGGGATTTCAGCCCGTCGTGGAAGCGCTCTCCAAACAGCCGGATTTCCCCGCTGTCCGGGAGGAGGATGTGCATAATCATGCGCATGGTGGTGGTTTTTCCGGCCCCGTTCGGGCCGATCAAGCCGAAAATCCGCCCCGGCTCAATGGTAAGCGAAATATGATCTACCGCCTGAACATGTTGAAACGATTTGCAAATGTTGGTAACTTCCAGTGCGTACATCGAGGAGGACTCTCCTTGAAAAAGGATGATTAAACCGAATTAATCAAAATATTATCCGGACAAGCGCTGCTAATTTACATTTTTATTCAACAGCCGGAAAGTAAATTGCTACAAAGCCGGGCAAAAGTATCCGACGCTACCTCTTTCTCGTGGTTCGGTTTCGGATCATCTAAATTTCTTTTCCAGAATTCCTTTGCTAAATCCCGGCAAATGTGTAAATTATATTGACAAAAATCTTACCGGTTTTAGCCATGGAAAAGCTCAGTTTAAAAGAACAACGCCTGCTGGCTTTATTTTTTTTGGGTATCGTATTTTTTGCTTCCCCATTCTTAACCCTGTTTAACCGGCCGACACGAATATTCGGTGTTCCGGCCCTGTTTATATATTTGTTTGCTGCCTGGGCAATTTTTATCCTGCTGGTGGGCCTGATTATTGAGAGGAAGCGTAATAAGTCATAAACTGATGTTACGCGCTTGTCAGTTTTTTGATCTTGAGTCACAGAGAACTCGGCAAAACGATTAAATATAAAGCTCTGTCTAACTAAATATTTTTGTTGTCTTTAAATTGTCAAACGTAATTCAATTTTTTTATATTTTTTTAAGAATCTCTGCGACCTCTACGTCTCTGGGGCAAAATTGCGTAACATGAGGTCGTAATTTAACCCGATCTGAGAAGCGATGATTTCCGGATGGATCATACTCCCAACTTCGCTGGCATATCTGGGCCTGCTCTTTGCGATTGCCTATTATGGGGATCGCCGCGCTGCGGCTAACCGCAGTATCATCAGTAATCCCTACATCTATTCACTCTCCCTGGCGGTCTACTGCACGGCCTGGACGTTTTATGGAAGTGTGGGAAGAGCAGCCAATTATGGCATTCAATTTTTGCCGATTTATATCGGACCCACCCTGATGGTTGCTTTATGGTGGCTGGTGATGCGCAAAATAATCCGCATCAGCAAACGCAACCGCATCACCTCCATTGCCGATTTTATCGGCTCCCGCTATGGGAAAAGCACCACCCTGAGCGGGGTGGTAACTATTATCGCGGTCATCGGGATAATCCCCTACATTTCTTTGCAGCTTAAAGCGATTTCGGTGAGTTTCCAGATCATCAACGGGCCGCCGGCTACCGGGTTGCCTAACCTGCCGCTTTTCCAGGATACCAGTTTTTATATCGCCATGATCCTGGCCGTGTTTACCATCCTCTTCGGCACCCGGCACCTCGACGCTACCGAGCGCCACGAAGGAATGGTCGCCGCGATCGCCTTTGAGTCGGTGGTTAAGCTGATTGCGTTTCTGGCGGTGGGTATATTTGTCACCTACGGCGTTTATAACGGCTTTCATGATGTCTTCAGTCGCGCCGAGTCTTTCCCGCGGCTGCAGGATCAGTTTACGCTCGATTTTGAAAGCGGCGAAATCTGGCAGTGGATTTGGCTAACCGCCCTCTCGATGATGGCGATTATGTTTCTGCCCCGCCAGTTCCAGGTTGCCGTTATCGAAAATGTTGATGAAACCCATGTCAAAAAAGCCATGTGGCTTTTCCCGCTTTACCTGCTGGTGATTAATATCTTTGTTCTGCCCATTGCGGCGGGCGGGGTCATGCACTTTACCGCCGGCGGGATGGACCCGGATACTTTTGTGCTGACCCTGCCGCTGGTGGAGGGGGCCAACTCCATTGCCTTGCTGGTGTTTCTGGGCGGCCTCTCTGCCGCCACCGGTATGGTGATTGTGGAAACCATTGCCTTAAGCACCATGATTTGCAACGACCTGGTGATGCCGATTCTTTTGCGCTCCCGCTATCTGCGCCTGGAGCGGCGCCGGGATTTAACCGGGTGGCTTCTGACAATCCGGCGCACCAGTATTATCGGGGTGATTTTACTGGGCTATATCTACTTCCATTACATTGCGGAGTACTTCACCCTGGTGTCGATTGGCCTGATCTCTTTTGCGGCGGTTGCCCAGTTTGCCCCGGCCATTTTGGGCGGAATCTATTGGAAACGCGGCAGCCAGGTCGGGGCGCTGACCGGGTTGGTGATCGGGTTCTTAGTGTGGATTTACACTCTTCCTTTTCCGTCCCTGGTAGAGGCGGGGATGCTCTCCCAATCCATCCTCACCGAGGGGCCGTTTGGTATTGAACTGCTGCGCCCGCATCACCTGTTCGGTTTGCAGGGGTTTGATCCGATTGGCCATGCCCTGTTTTGGAGCATCTTCCTCAATGCCGGTTTTTATGTGAGCATCTCCCTGTTTTCCAAACCGACCGCCCTGGAATACAGCCAGGCCTCGCTTTTTGTAGATGTCTTCCGCTACACCGATGTGCGGGGCATCTCCTCCACCTGGCAGGGCGGGGCCTCCTCCAAGGAACTGCACTCCTTGCTGCGCCGGTTCCTGGGCAAACGGAAAGCCGACGAGGCCTTTACCATTTATGCTAAGCGCCACAAAATCAACTGGAAACAGGCTTTGGAAGCGGATGCCGATTTCGTAAACTATGCCGAGCAACTGCTTGCCGGGGCAATCGGGGCGGCTACCGCCCGGGTGATGATCAGCCATGTGGTTCAGGAAGTGCCGCTCAGCCCGGAAGAAGTAAAAAGCATCCTCGATGAAACCAAAGAAGTGCTGGCCCACAGTAAGGAGCTGGAAATTAAATCACGCGAGCTGGAGAAAGCCACCCGGGAGTTAAAAGCCGCCAACCAGCGGTTGAAAGAACTGGACCAGCTCAAGGATGATTTTGTCTCCACCGTAACCCATGAATTGCGCACCCCCCTGACCTCGGTTCGGGCCTTTACGGAAATCATTTTTGACAACCCGGACCTGGAACTGAACCAGCGCCAGCATTTTCTGAACATCATCATCAAAGAAAGTGAGCGGTTAACCCGCTTGATAAATCAGTTGCTGGACCTGCAGAAGATCGAGTCGGAAACGATGGAATGGCATATTGACCGGGTGGATATGAACAGTGTAATTAAAGACGCCGTCAACGCCACCAGCCAGTTGATGCGGGAAAAAGCCCTGAAACAGGAGTTGAGCCTTCCCGATGAACCGGTCTATGTTCAGGGCGACCGGGACCGGCTTATCCAGGTGATGCTCAACCTGTTGTCGAACGCGATCAAGTTCTGCGACCAGAAACAGGGGCATATCTCCGTTTCGCTGGTAAAGGAAAATAATTCCCAGGTGCGGGTGGATGTGGAAGATAACGGCATCGGCATTCGTCCGGAAGACATCAAGGTGATTTTTGAGAAATTCCGGCAAGTGCATGACCCGGTAACCGGCCGGCCCACCGGCAGCGGGCTGGGCCTGCCCATCACCCGGCGCATTATTGAATACCACCGGGGAAAAATTTGGGTGAAGAGTGAATTGGGAAAAGGCTCCTGTTTTTCCTTCCTGCTTCCCTTGGCCCGGGAAGAACAGCCCACTCAACCCGCAGAGGAGCCAACTGTTGCCTGATATGAAGAGATCAATTAGCCCCTTTCGGGGTTTATATCGACAACATATTGTCGATGTGCTCTCCGCGACAGCGGAGCACGCCTTCGCGCCGAAATGCGCGATAGCGCTTAGTGCAGGTAAACTTGTTTTTTTACCTTTTGCACTTGACTCAGTCTATGAAAATCCCCTTCGAAAGGGCAGGGGGGATGTCAGTAGCACAAAGATATATCAAAACTTTAAGAGATTTAGTTCCATTTGTATTAGGGAAGAATGAAACTTAGGCAGAACACCAAAAACCATTATCCTGGAGAGAGAAAATGGCAAAAAAGGTTCTAATCGTGGATGATGAGCCCAATATTGTAATCTCCCTGGAATTTCTGATGAAGCAGGACGGATACGAACTGCGCGTGGCCCGGGATGGGAACCAGGCGCTGGAGGAACTGGAAAAATTCCGTCCGGATTTAGTGCTGTTGGACGTGATGTTGCCCTACAAAAGCGGGTTTGAAATCTGTCAGAAAATTAAAGAGCGCCCCGAATGGCGGGATATGAAAATAATTTTACTAACGGCTAAAGGAAGAGAAGCAGATGTTACCAAGGGGATGGCCCTCGGTGCGGATGCATATATTACCAAACCGTTTTCCACAAAGGAACTGGTAGCGAAAGTACGCGATATACTTGAAAACTGATATGACTCTGAAGTTAAAATTCTGGCTTGGTTTTCTGGCGGCGGCTGTTCTGGCATTGCTGATCGTAACCGGCGCTTTTTTTTTCTATTACACCTCCTTGCCGCAACCACGTCAAATTGAAATTATTACCTTTCTTCACCACAACATCTACCTGTTTCTGCTTCCTCCGACCACGTTGCTGATCGGCGCTGCGATCGCATATCACATTGTCGTCAAAAACTACCTGCTGCCGTTGAACAAAATTGTGGAAGACACCATGATTCTGGCCCGCGTCAACGCCGGGCATCGCCTCCAGGTGCAGGGCGGCTCGATCCTGTCTCAACTGGCCGAAGTGATCAACGACGCCGCCGACCGTTTTTATGATTTGCGCAAAAACGTGGAAGCCCGCATTGCCCAGGCCAACGCCTCCCTGGAGGAAGAAAAAAACACCCTGGCCGCCCTGATTTCCCAACTGGACGAAGGGGTGCTGGTCTGCAACCTGGAAGGGCAGATTTTATTATACAACCGGCAGGCCCAGCACTATCTCAGCAAAGAGGGGGTGGCCGGCCGTAACGGCGGCGATCCCGAGAGCGGCGGTTTTGTGGGATTAGGACGTTCTGTCTTTGGGGTGATCGAAAAAGAGGTGCTTACCCACGCCCTGGGCGACCTGGAACAGCGCATGAAGAAAGCCCGCAGCCGCAAAATCTCCCAGTTTGTTACCACCAGCAGCCAGGATCAACTGCTGCGGGTGCGAATGGTGCCGGTGCTGGATGATCGCGAGCAGATGAGCGGCTTTATCCTGGTGATCTATGATATCACCGAACGGGTGGAGGCCGACGCCCGGCGGGATTACCTGCTGCAATCGCTTACCGAGGGAATCCGGGCCAGCCTGGCCAACATCCGCGCCGCCGTGGAAACCCTGGAAGCCTACCCGACCATGCCCAAGTCCCAGCGCGACGCTTTTATTGATGTTATCCTGCAGGAGTCGCGTTCCCTTAGCGGCTTTCTCAACCAAACCGTGCATGATTTCTCGGAACACTTCAAATCGCAGTGGTCGCTGGAGAACATGCTTTGCCGGGAATTGCTGAGCGCCGCCCAGCGCAAAGTGCATGATCACATGCCCGTTGCCATGCAGATTGAGCACTTCCGGGAAGAAGTCTGGATAAAGGTGGACAGCTATACCATGGTGCAGGTGCTCTACTATTTGATTCACCAGCTCCGGGATCAACTCGAGGTGCGCGAGGTTACCTGCCGGATCGGGAAAGAAGGCAAATTTGCCTGCATAGATATTCTCTGGGAAGGAGATGCACTCAGCTCGGAAATGTTCCGGGCCTGGAAAGATCAAATTTTACAGACGCATCAGCAGCATTTGCCCTATTCTTTGCAGGAAGTTTTAGAAAAGCATGATGCTGAAATCTGGTCCCAGCGCGAGCAGGAGAGCGGCCGGTTTTACCTGCGCCTGTTGCTGCCCGCTGCCCCGCCGCCCCGGGAGCCCGATCTGCCCGTGCGCGTGGTCGCCGAAGAACGGCCGGTGTTTTACGATTTTGATCTGTTCCACCAGGCCGGTCAGAAACCGGAACTGGATGAACGCCCCCTGGTCGAGTTGACCTACACCGTCTTCGATACCGAAACCACCGGGTTAAGTCCCTCGGAAGGGGATGAAATTGTTTCCATCGGTGCGGTGCGGGTGGTCAACGGGCGGATGCTCCGCGGCGAAGTGTTTGATCAACTGGTCAATCCGCGCCGCCCGGTGCCGCCGGGATCAGTGGAAATTCACGGTATCCAGCCGGAAATGCTTCGCAATCAGCCGTCCATCGAGCAAGTGCTGCCGGTCTTCCATGCCTTTGCCAAAGATACGGTGCTGGTGGCCCATAACGCCGCCTTCGATATGCGCTTCCTGCAACTGAAAGAATCCGCCTCCGGGGTGAGCTTTATCAATCCTATCCTGGACACCCTGCTCTTATCGGCGGTGGTGCACCCTCACCAGGACGGGCACAGCCTGGATGCCATTGCCAGGCGGCTGGGTATTACCATTATCGGCCGGCACACTGCCCTGGGCGACGCCGTGGTTACCGCAGAAGTGCTGTTAAAACTGATCCCCTTTCTGAATGAGCAGGGTATCCACACCCTCCGGCAGGCCCGGGAAGCTTCCCAAAAAACTTTTTACGCCCGGATTAAATATTAGCACCCTGCCGGGAGAGGAACCGCCGAAAGCAGCAGGGCTCCCTGTTTTTTATTGGCTGCTACGGTTTCATTCCTTATATTTGCTGCCCGTGCAGAGGTAATTATACAATTTAAAACAAATCAACAGACCATATATGCATCCGGAAGTTCCGACCGGGTCTGTAAAGGATTCCCATTGAGTTATCACCCCATGTTTTTTCCCTCCCCGGGCTATTCCGGTTTTTGGGCGGTTCGCCTGCACAGTATTTTGGCCCCCTGTTTTTGTTCCCGGGAATCATTCCCGGGCAGTGGGGATGGTTTGTTCTGGCGGGAGGAATAAGCCCGTCTTATGTAATGCTTTCAAAAAATCACCCCAATGCTCATGATGTAAAAGAAAGGTTTCCGATGAAGTACAAAACCGTGCTCATCCCGATTGTTATGATTATTATCGCTTTTGGCTTAATGCAGTTGCTCTCCGGTTTTCGCAAAGAGCCGCCCAGCCGCACGCCGGCCCCGCAAGTTAAAGTGGTTGATGTGCAGGTGGTTCAGTTGGATGATGTCGCTGCGCAGATTAGAGGATTTGGGACGTTAAGCACCACCCAGCCGGTACAATTGATCAGTGAAGTTGCCGGCGCTCTGCAAATGGGCAGTATCCCCTTTTTGCCCGGCCAATCGTTCCGCCGGGGCGACCTGCTGGTGAAGATCGACGACCGCCAGATTCTCCTGGATGTGAATAGCGCCAAGAGCGATTTGCTGACCGCCCTGGCCTCCTTCCTGCCGGAAATCAACGTGGACTTTCCCGGCGCCTATCCGCGCTGGCAATCCTATTTTGATCAGATCGATTTTGAGAAAGACCTCCCGCAGTTGCCGCCGGCGGGAAATCGCAAAATCAAGCTGTACCTGGCTCGCTTCAATATCTATAAACTGTATTTTGCGGTAAAAAACCTGGAAATTCGGCGGGAGAAACACTACTTCCGGGCCCTGTTCGACGGATCGATTATCTCCACCGATCTGCGCATCGGCTCAACCGCCCGCGCCGGGGTGCGGCTGGGGGAGGTGGTTAACCTGGAGGCTATGGAAGTGCAGGTTCCGGTCTCCACCCGGGATATCCCCTGGATTGATCCGGAGCGGAGCATCCGGCTGACCTCGCGCGATATCGCCGGGGAGTGGCAGGGGCGCATTGCCCGGATCGGCAGCGCTATCGATCCCCGCACCCAGACGGTTCCGCTCTATATCACCCCGGAAGGGGCGGCGCACAGCCAATTGTTCGAAGGCGCTTTCCTGCAAGTGGAAATTCCCGGCAAAACGGTGGAAGCCGCCCTCTCCATTCCTCAAAAAGCGATTTATGAAGAGAATAATGTCTACCTGATCAAGCAGGGGCGATTGGCCTACCAGCCGGTGCAAATTGCCCGGAGGGAACTGGAATCTGTAATTGTTACCGGGGGGCTGGCTAATGGCGACAGCCTGGTGATCGAGGTGCTCCAGGGGGTTGCCCCGGGCATGTTGGCCAAAGCGCGCGACCTGGCGCTAAGCAAGGGGGAAGCACAATGAAGCGAATCGTGGCCTTCTTTATTCGTTACCCGGTCTGGGCCAACGTGCTCATGTTTAGTGTGATGGGCTTCGGAGTGATCTCCTTTTTCCAGATGAACTTCTCCTTTTTTCCGGAGACCAAAACCGGCATCGTGACGGTGCAGGTGGCTTACCCCGGCGCCTCCCCGGTGGAAGTGGAAGAAGGGGTGGTGCTGAAAATCGAGGAGAATCTCGACGGAATCGAAGGGGTCGACCGGATTACCTCCATCTCCCGGGAAAATTTCAGCCAGGTCATGGTGGAATTCCGCGAAGGGTATGATTTTGCCAAGGCGCTGCAGGATGTGAAAAACGCGGTCGACCGGATTAACTCCTTTCCCCGGGGCGCGGAAAAGCCGGTTATCTTCGAGCAGCCTTCCTGGAGCCGGGCGCTCTCGGTGGTGCTGCACGGCGAGGCAGACCTGGTCAACCTGAAATATATTGCCGAGAGTTTGCGCGACCGTCTTTTAGCTGAACCGGAGATTTCCCTGGTCAGCATCAGCGGTGTGCCCAACCCGGAAATCTCCATCGAAGTGTCCGAAGCCGATTTGCGCAAGTACCGCCTCACCTTTGATGAAATTGCCGGGGCGGTCAGCGCCGCCAACATCAATCTCTCCGGCGGAAAGTTTGACACCCGTGAAGAAGAAATCCTTATCCGCGCCAACGCCCGGGAATACCGCGCCAAAGATTTGCAGAATTTAGTGGTGCGGGGCAACCCGGACGGCACCCTGGTCTACCTGAAGGATGTGGCCCGGGTGCGGGAACGCTGGGAAGATATTCCGGATAAAATTTTTTATAACGGCCGGCAGGCGGTGGTGCTGAGCGTCGATAAAACCGAAGACGAAGATATTTTAGCCATCGCCGCCAAAACCAAGGAAATTCTGGCCGACTTTAACGCCCGCAACGAGAAAGTGCAGACCGTCCTGCTGGACGACCGCACCATCCACCTGAAACAGCGCCTCAACCTGCTCAAAAACAATGGGCTGATCGGCCTGAGCATGGTGATCTTTGCCCTGGGGTTTTTCCTCAACCTGCGTCTCTCCTTTTGGGTCTCGATTGGGATTCCCTTTTCTTTTGCGGGGATGTTTATTGTGGCCAATCTTTCCGGAATCACCATTAACGCTATTTCCTCATTCGGGATGATCATCGTTGTGGGGATTCTGGTGGATGACGCCATTGTGGTGGGGGAGAACATCTACGCCCATTACGAGCGGGGCAAATCGGCCTTCCAGGCGGCGGTGGACGGGGCCTCGGAGATGCTCGGGCCGGTGTTTACCTCGGTGAGCACCACCATCATCGCCTTTCTGCCTTTCTTTTTCCTGGAAGGGTTCCTGGGGAAATTTATCTGGCACATGGCCCTGGTGGTGATTGCCTCGTTGTCCTTTTCTTTGATCGAAGCGTTCCTGGTTCTGCCGGCTCACCTGGCTCACTCCAAAGGCCTGCATCCCCATAAAGACGATCCTCCCGCGCGAAAAAAAATCGAGCGGTTCATTAAACGCTTTACTTATGGGTTCTATCAGCCTCTGCTGCAAAAATCGCTCAAACACAAATGGGTCACGGTGACTCTCCCCCTGGTTGCCATTCTGGTGACGGTCGGTTTGCTGAAAGGCGGTTTCATCGGTTTAACGCCTTTTCCGTTTATTGACGGCGATAGCCTGCCCATCAATGTTTCCCTGGTTTCCGGGCGGCAGGAGTACGACACGGAAAGAGTGTTAGCCCGCATCGAGCAGGCAGCCTGGCGGGTGAACGAACGAATCCGCGATCAGCGCGCCGACGGCCTGGATGTGATCAGGGGGATTCGCCGCGAGATTGGCCGCAATGATTTTGGCGAAACCGGCAGCCACACTGGCCGCTTGAGGCTGGAACTGCTGGATGGGGAAACCCGCAACATGGATAGCTGGGAGATTGCCGCCATGCTGCGCAACGAAGTCGGGGTGATCCCCGAAGCCCAGAACATCACCTTCGGACGGCAGGGGTTTTTCGGCAAGCCGGTCTCGATCAGCCTGCTGGGGAACGATCTTAGCCAGCTGAACAAAGCCCGCGATCTGCTGGTAGGGGCCTTGTCAAACCTGAGCACCCTCAAGGATATTACCGATTCCAACCAGGAAGGCCGCCGGGAACTGAATATCCGGCTTAAACCCAAGGCCTATTCGTTGGGACTTACCCTTAACGATGTGGCCCGGCAGGTGCGGCAGGGATTCTTCGGGCAGGAAGTGCAGCGGATTCAGCGGGGCCGCGACGAGGTGAAAGTCTGGGTGCGCTATCAGCCGGAAGACCGGGCGGCGATGGGCTTTCTGGATCAAATGCGGATTCGTACCCCGGACGGGGCGGAGTACCCCTTCAGCGAATTGGCCGACTACGAGGTAAAACGCGGCATCATTGCCATCAGCCACCTGGATAAAAAACGCGAGGTGAGGGTGGAAGCCAACCTGGCCAACGAGAAAGACGACCTTCCCCCTATTTTAGAGCATATCCGCACGCAGGTTATCCCGGGGGTGCTTGCCCAGGTGCAGGGGATCCAGGTTTCCTATGAAGGGCAATCGCGCGGGCGCGCGAAAGAAGCCGCCTCCATGAAACGCGCCTTTCCGCTGGCTTTTCTGGCGATTTTAATCCTGCTGGTGCTGGTGTTCCGCTCCTACCTGCAGGCGCTGCTGATCTATTCCATGATCCCGCTGGGGGTGGTCGGCGCGGCCTGGGGACATGGCATTCAGGGCGTGCAGATGTCTTTTCTTTCCTTGTACGGCATCATTGCCCTGTCCGGGATTATTGTCAACGACAGCATTGTTCTGGTAGACCAGATCAACCGCAATCTGCGGGCCGGGCAAAAAGTGGTCGATGCGGTTATCGACGCGGCGGTTTCCCGTCTCCGGCCCATTCTGCTGACCTCGATTACCACTGCGGTCGGGCTTGCCCCGCTGATCATGGAAACCAGCCGCCAGGCCCAGTTCCTGATTCCCATGGCTATCTCGGTCGCTTACGGTCTCATCTTTGGCACCTTCATTCTGCTCTTCATCGTTCCCTGCGGATTTCTCATCCTGAACAAAATGCGTTATGGCCTGGCCAGGTTAAGCGGCCGGACGGAACTTAGCTACGAATCGGTGGAGCCGGCGGTCAAAGAGCTGCAAACTCCGGAATTTAATTAAAAAAAGGACCAGAAATGATTCGCTGCCTGTGTTTGTTGTTGCTTATAGTTTATCCCACCCTGGCCCAGCAGGTCTTGTCTGTGGAAGAGGCTGTCCGGATCGGGCTGGAGAAAAATTTTTCTATCCGTATTGCCCGGAACACCGCCGAAATTGCCCGGAACAATACCGGCCTGGGAAGAGCCAACTTTCTGCCGACGTTAGACGCCGTCGGCGCCTACCAGGTCTCCCGGTTTGACCAGGAGACCAATTCGCCTTTCAGTTTTGGCAGTTCCACCACCCGGCTGGCCAACGGCCAGATTTCCCTCAACTGGACGCTTTTTGACGGTTTCCGGATGTTTGCCGACCGGGGGCGCTACCGGGCCCTGGCGGCGGCCGGGGAAGCCCAGGCCCGCAACACCATCGAGAATATGGTGGTGAGTATTGTAAGCGCCTATTTTGAGCTGGCCCGGCAACAGCAACTCTTGCAGGCGGCCGAGGAGAACCGCGGGATTTCCCGGCTGCGGCTGGAGAAAGAAGAACTGCGCCGCAGCTTCGGGGGGGCCTCTTCCACCGATCTGCTCAACGCCCGGGTGGCCTACAATGTGGACCAGGCCGATTACCTGAACCGGGAACTGCAAGTGCAGATTGCCCGAAAGAATCTTAATCTGCTATTGGGGCAAAATCCCGGCCTCCCCCTGGCGGTGGATGAGGAAATTGTAATTCCTCCTCTAAGAAAAGACTATCCGGAACTGCTGGAAGCGGCCCGCAAAAATAACAGCAATCTGCTGGCTGCTTATTGGAGCCAGCGCGCCGCCCAAAAAGCGGTGGGGGTCAGCCGCTCCGGATTCCTGCCCCGCATCTCGCTGGGCGCCGCCTACGGCTACACCGACCGCCTGACCTCCAGCGACAGCCCCCGATTCCCCGACGACATCAGCACCCAGAGCCGGGATGCCAATATCGGGTTGAACCTGAGCTGGAATTTGTTCGACGGCTTCCGCACCAAAATCGAACGCCAGAATGCCCATATTTCCGCCAGGAACGAGGCGCTGAGGTTAGAGCAACTGGAACTGGAGTTGGAAGGCCTGGTGCGGGAAATCTACGACACCTATCAAAAACGGCTGGAATTACTGGCCCTGGAGCAGGAGAATGTAGAAACCGCCCGGCGCAACTTAGACCTTTTTGGCGAGCGTTACCGGATGGGCGCAGTTACCTCGCTGGAATTCCGCGACGCCCAACTGAATTTATCCCGGGCCCGCACGGCTTTCATTGCGGCGCGTTTCCAGGCCCGGATCAGCCGGCTGGAGTTAGACCGGCTGACAGGCGAACTGAGCATCTACTGAGTGTGGGGTTGACTCGACGGGTCTCCTTTCCTATATTTGCAGCGCAAACAGAGGAAGGAGGCAGTGTGAAGATAACGGTACGTTTTTTTGCATTAGGACGCGAACTGGTCGGCCGGGATACCCTCTCCCGTGAGATTGCGGAAAACACCTCTGTCGCCGCGGTTCTGGAATCGCTGAAGAGCGAGTATCCGCAATTGGCCAAACTGAATTCGTTTTTATTGGCGGTGAACATGGAATATGTGCCGCCGGAAGCGCTGCTGAACGAGGGCGATGAGCTGGCGATTATTCCGCCGGTCAGCGGAGGATGATGATGATTGAGATTACCCCCGATAAAATTGATGTGCAGAAGGTCATCGATGCGGCCCGGGCGGATGACTGCGGCGCCGTGACCGTTTTTCTGGGTACCGTGCGCAACCACAGCCGCGGCAAAGAAGTGCGCTACCTGGAATACGAAGCCTACCCGGAAATGGCCGGTAAGATGATTGAGCGGATTATCGGCGAGGCTGCCCGAAAATGGGATGTGCGCAAAATGGCGGTATCCCATCGCACCGGCCGCCTGGAGATTGGCGAGGTGGCTGTAGTGATCGCCGCAGCAACTCCGCACCGGCAGGACGGCTTCGAAGCCTGTCAATACACCATCGACCGCCTCAAACAGATTGTCCCGATCTGGAAAAAAGAAGTGGCCGCAGACGGGGAAACCTGGATCGACAGCCACGCCTGAGGAAAACGTTTTCCCGCCTGCCGTTTTGATAATTGCTTCGGTTTGCTTATATTCATACATTCTTTCGAACAGGCGTTTGCCTGCAATCCGAACCAATCATGGCCATCATGCGTGTTCAACAGACCCGATCAAATAACAGGCGGCGATTATGATCATTTTTGAAGAACCTCGTTTGACCGAGGAGATAAAAGCGAATCAAAAAATTTATAATGAGTACTATGACCCGGATTATGCGGACGCCCTGGCGCGGCACATCATAAATTATATTGACGAATTATACTTCCGGGCCCGCTTTATCGGGTTTGATGAACTGCCGGAACGCAACAATCCGGCCCACCCGTTAATCTACGCCAGCAATCATTCCGGCTTTGCATTTCCCTGGGACGCCATTATTTTTGCCGCCAAATTATATAAAGCCAACGGATTCCAACACGATAAAGCCGCCCGCGCCCTCACCGCTCCCATGCTCTCCATGTCCACCCTGATGAACCCATTCCTGGTAAAAAACTTCTGGAAACGCGCCGGGGGAATCGATGCAACCTCCCTGAATTTCGAAACCATGATGTTTTATAAGGAGTCCAACCTGCTTGTTTACCCGGAAGGGGTGCCCGGGATCGGCAAAGGATTTAACAAACGCTACCAATTGCAGCGCTTCTCCACCTCCTTTATCCGGATCAGCATAAAATATCGCACCGACATTATTCCTTTTGCCACGGTGAACGGCGAATATGTGAATCCCTATAATTTGAAATCGGATATTCTGAATAAACTGGTGCAGAAAATCGGGGTTCCTTTTCTGCCGGTCGGGCTGATGAGTTTATTGATCCCTTTTCAGCCCTGGCTGTTTTATTTCGGGTTCCCGGCCAATTTAACCTACGTGATGGGAGAGCGGATTAAACCGTATGAGATGGTGAACAAACCCATCGGGGAAGTGACCGAAGAGGATGTGCAGCGGATTACCCGGGAAGGTAAACAGGTTATGCAGGAGCAACTAAATGAAGCGGTGCGCCAATATGGCCAAAAGCCTTTCAATGCCAAACACATGGTAACCACCTGGATCAAAAACTACCGCCTGTTTCCTTTTTTTACTCCCCCGTTGTGGCCGATGCTTTTTGCCGAGTTCGAGCGCTTTTTTCGCAAAAAAGGCCGGATTAAGCCGCTGAAAATCAACTTCTGGTCCGGGTTGCGGGCGCTCTATAAAAACCCCATCTGCATTGCTTTTTTTATCCCCATCCTGGGCTGGATTCCCATCCTGATCAAAGGACTGCGCAACCGGGTTAGGCCGGAGCAGATAAAGCGCAGCGCGCCGGCTGCCGCACCTGCGCAGGGTTCTCAAAAACCTCTGAAGACAGACTGATGCGCATCCGCATCGCCGCTCCCCGGTTTTTGATCCCCGGGGAGCGCCCGGCGCAGCAGGCAGACGCGTTCAACCGGCCGCCGGCCGGTCTCCGTGTTTCCGAGCAATGATTTCTACCGGGGCAATGTAGCCTGCGCTGATATTCCTGATCATGTTTTGGATTTTTTGGGGGGTGTTCTCGCCCATCAACGTGTGCAGACCGAGGGGGGGCGGACTGCCGCCGGCTTCCATCTTTGCCTGCAACTCGTTAAAAAACGTCATGGTAAAATCATATCGATTGTTCTCGGCGGTCACTTTGAACCCGGCTTTGTGCAGCGCTTGCCGGTAATACGCCGGTGCGGCTAAGCTGCTGGTGCTGCTCCCGGTTGCCCAGGGAACCGGGTAAGACAACTCGCCGTCGCTTATCCGCATGACGTCATACACACCGAAAAAAGCCCCCGGGCGCAGCACCCGGTGTACTTCGGCAAAGAGCCGAACTTTATCTTCGATGTTCATGCCCACGTGCATCATAAACCCGCCATCGAAAAAGGCGTCTTGAAAGGGCAGCGAAAGCGCGCTTCCCTGGTGCAGGGCAACCTGCTTGTCCAGCCCGACCCAGGCAGAGAGAACCTTACCGGTTTCGATGTATTCCGGGGTCAGATCGATTCCGCTGACGCGGCTGTTGTATTTGCTGGCCACAAAGCGTGAAGCGCCCCCTAAACCGCAGCCTACATCCAGAATATGATCCCGGCCGGCAAAATTGAGTTGACCGATAAAATGCTCGGTGGCCTGACGCCCGCCGATATGGAACTCATCAACCGGTGCAAGATCTTCGATGGTTACGTTGTCTGCTGTTTTGCCAAGCCCGGCAAGGGCGGCCCGGAGTGTCTCGAGCAAATCCCCCTGGGTATAATGATCTGATACGGCTTTATCGTTTGACATAATTAATCTCCATTCTATTGTTTGTGCAGAAATAGAACCCTGTTGATTGGAACATACCCGGGTTGCGAAATTTGTTCCGGATGTCCGCTGAGTTTTGCAAGTGGACAAGTTAAAGCAATAGTAATAACTTTAAGCGGTAAAAGAAAGGCCAATACGAGGGTATGGCTACTCTGCCAGTCGCCGCCGGGCGACACAGAATTTTTATTTGCGGTTTCAATCGCGTGGGCAGAATTACGTTGGCGGGCATAACAAAAACGCCCCGCCGGAATACCCGGCAGGGCGTTTTTATCAATAAATTCGGATAACTAAGGGCGCCTTATTTGGCGGCGTGTTTCTCGCGCAGATTCTCCGCCATCTCTTTGATCTCTGCTAAATCGCGTTTCATCTCGCTCCATCCGTACCAAAGGGCGTAATCCGGGTTGTTGTGGAAGGCGCCCTGGAAGGTGCGCATGCGATGTTTCAGGTGCATCTCGAACAAGCGGTGTTCAATCGGCCGCGGGGCGTCGTGGAAGGTCAGCAAATCCGGGAAGGCGTAGGCGTAGCTTTCCGGTTTTTCCAGAATGCCATCCTTATACAAGTCTGCAATAATCCGGATCGCCTGGGCCAACAGGCGGTCTGCCTGGCGAATCAGTTCATCGCCTTTTTTCAATTCCGCTTTGGCAAAATTCTCGGAGTGACACTCGCTGCAGGTTTGGATCATTTTGTTCCGCTCCCGGTCAAAGTCTTCTTTGGTCAGGCGAGCTACATCGGCGGCTTTGACCACATCCAGCCGGGCGGTGGGATTGCCTTGCGGGTCTAATACGCCCAGCGCCTGCAGGATGGTCACCTGGTCATTTTTCCATTGCTCATCTTCCGGCAAAGGCAGCCGCACGGCCAGGAATCCCCAGGCGGTGCGCACTTCGTGGTTGCCGTCCTGCATGTGGCAGGTCTGGCAGGTGGGCGCGGAAGTTTCTTCCGGTAAAATACCATTTTGTTTTAACAGGTAACGCACCCCGTGTTTAGAGGAAGAATACATTTCCCATTGGGGATGGTCGAAGCCCATGTGGCAGGTTTGGCAGGCCTGGGGCTGACGGGCTTCTTTCAGCGAAAAGGTATGACGGGTGTGGCAGGCGTCGCAGGAAGCCACTCCGAAACCGGCGCCGTCTTTTTTCAGCTCTGCAATTTCTTCTTCGGTTTTAAGGCCGATTGTATGGCAACCGCCGCAGCCTTTCATTCCCTCGCTTAACTCCATTGGCAACGCATGGGTGGTGGGCATGGCCTTCATAGCCGCCCAGGCCAATGCATGTTTACCGCGCGAGAACTGTTCCACCTGGGTGTCGTGGCAATCTGCGCAGGTCTCCGGGGTGGGAATCTCCACCTTGTCGACGTCATTTTCGGAGACGTGACCGTCGCCGTGGCAGGTGGCGCAATCCGCGCCATCGGAAACCTGGCTGTGTTTACTCAATTTCCA
>JAJRYW010000052.1 GCA_024275555.1 Calditrichota bacterium
AAACCCCAGTTTTGCCATGCAGGGATCTACTGCACAGGCAAAGGAAAAACTCTCGGCAGAAGCAGTGCATCCACTCGCTGCGCAAATAAAAGAGAGTGAGCGGCTCCAGCAGCAACTGGCCGACCAGCAACATCAAGTTCAGGGGACCCTGGAAATCCGCCCGGAGCCCGGCAAGTTGAATTTTTCACAGAAGGAGCTTCTTCAGTTAGCTAAAGAGGTCCAGGAAAAACTCAGTAGCGCCGGCGTGGATATTAAAATGAAGGTCGATAAGGAGGCCGAGCGAATACTGGTGCAGATTCGGGACCCCCAAACCGGTGAAGTGGTTCGGCAAATTCCTCCGGAAGCGCATATGAAAATTGTTCAGGCGCTTAAGGAAATTCAATCGGATGTGCAAATGAGGGGAATCGAGTTTGACGCCAAATTCTGAGAAACCGGATATGCCGTCGCCGCAAGAGATGAAGCGAGCATTGAATTTATTGTTGGAAGAGATTTGCGCGACGACCGAGAAATTGCTGGTATATGCGGAACAGGGGGATTGGCAGGGCTTTGCAGCCTGCTTGAATCAGCGCCAGCAGTGCTTGGAGCAGTTAGCAGCCTATGTCCCGAAAAAAGCGGATCAAATTGTTTCCCGGCCCGGCGCTCTCAAGGCCTTGCCGCAAGTCACAAAAAAGAAAGTTGTTTCCGAATTACAAAAAGTATCTAAAGTAGACCAGGATGTATTCGATATTATAAGTAAAAAGAAAACAGAGGTCTTAGCTAATATCGCTAATGGAAACAAGGGGTTAGAGTTTCTGAAAAGTCGCAGGCGTGATTTAAATCAAGAAAAACTGTTTTCGAAATTATATTAAATTGGGTACATTAAAATGAAAATTAATTCTTTAGATAATCTCGGCTACGTCGTAACTGTAGATCAGATTAAAATGTCTAAATACATTCGTGAAGAAAAGCCAATGAACTACGATCGATTGGAAATTTCCGACAAGGCCAAAAAGCTGGCTCAATCCAAAACCAGCCTTACTCCGGACCGGGCTGCGTTAATTAAACAGCGAATTGCCGAGAATTTTTATGACCAGGACGAAGTGTTGAAGGAAATTGCCAATCGAATGTTGAAGAGCAATGACTTCAGGGATATCTATCCTGGCTCCGCTTTTGACAAGGATGCTTAAATTTTCTCCTCCCCCGCGACAGGGTGGGATGCTGGTGCATCCCATCCTCTTTTTCCTGCCTGCTATTTTTTTCTAACTGCAATAGAACCCACGCGTTAGTGTTGATTTCGATAGCGCCGTATGAATTTACATAAATATAAACCATTTCCAGCCTCAAAATGCCTCTATCCCCTGTTATATAAGGAAAAAAGAGCTTGCCGGGTATAATATTCCTTGACATTTATGCTAATTTTTAGGATATTCTTGCGCCTAAAACAATATTATGTTTAACCACAGGAGGTTTTGTAATGAATCGTAAGGAACTAGTAGATGCTATTGCCGGCAAAACAGACATGGCAAAAAAGGATGCTGAGAACTTTTTAAGCGCCTTTATGGAAGCCGTCACCGATGAATTGAAAAATGGCGGCTCGGTAAATTTGGTGGGGTTTGGGAGTTTTAAAGTGTCTGAACGCGCTGCTCGCGAAGCCCGCAACCCGCGTACCGGTGAGAAGCTTCAAGTTCCGGCCCGTAAAGTGCCGACCTTTAAGCCGGGTAAAGAACTGAAAACAGCTATTAATTAAGACGTATTTAGTTTTACAATGCCGGCCGGGGGTGCTCAGGCCGGCATTTTTTTGGACTCCGCCAGATGTTCGGCTTCCTGCAGATATTCCAGAAATTCTCCCAGGAAAAATTCGATCTCGCCTAATAAACTTTCTGCCGAGCAAGTACGCTTTAAGCATTGGCGGCAGGCAATGGTGAGAGAGCAAGATGCACTTTTTTTATAACGCTTTCGCAATGAATCCACTACCCGGTTTCGCTCCTCGATAAAATCGGAGGGGTCTCCCTGCACCGGCAAAAACTCCACCCATTTTTTCTGGATAGTTTCACTGAAATTTCTTAAACGCCCTAAATACTGCCCCAGGGCGGTTCTCCATAACAAGTGTGCTTTCTGATACTCTTGCTCCAATCGAGTACAGGGATTTTCCCGGGAATATCCCTGGGTATCCAGGTAGGTCTGCGGCAGGGCCTGTATCTGGGATATCAATTCATATACATATTCCAGGTCCTTTATGGGGATATGTTTATGGGGGGACAATTCCTCAAAAAGGTTCTGGCCAAAATTGAAAATGATATCAAAATAGGCGTTGATGTTGGCTTCCATCTCTTTGAAGGCCCGCTGGGTGCGTTTGGCCTGCTCCACAAATCCATTGGCTACCTGTATCCGCACATTCCTTTGAGGATGCCGGGCAAGCATACTTAATATGGTGATACTGACCGGCTTGGGAAAAGAATCATCGACAACCAGGTCTAATAAATCTTCGATGGGTAGAATCTGGGCAACCCTTTTAACCAGGTGCGGATCGGTTGAGAGATGCGCCCTGGCCAGGGTGAGCAAATTGTTGGAATTGCTAAGGTCCTCGCTGCAGACGTCTAACAACATTGCCATGCGCTTCCGGATTTGAACGGCCAACCGCTGTACCGCCCCCCGCAGCGGCGAGGATTTCTGCGACAAAACGATTTTGAGGCGCTGCTGAACATAGCGGGTCAGTTTTTCTAAAACCATCCAGAAAAACAACCGACTTTCCTTCACGTAGTTGCCAAAGGGATCCTCGGTTTCGATGAAGCGCAGCAGGTCTTCCAGGCTAAATTGCTTTAGCTTGCCCAGGGCGCTCTTTTCTACCAATATGTCTTCATCCAACAAAAACTTGAGCACCGTTGCCAGACCCGCCTGGCGGTTATTCATGGTGACTGCGTGTAGAATCTCGGAAACTTTGAGTATCCGCTCTTTCTTTAGCTCCACAATCCGTTTCACTAATTCCAGATATTTATGGTCGAATAATCCTCTGCTGCGGTTTTCCAGGTAATGGCGGAGTGTGTTGAGCATGTGCAGAGATACATTGGGGTTCTGCAGGGTATGAGAGAGCACTTCCAAATCGGTCTCATAAACAAAGAAAACCAGGAGGGTGGCGATGGTTTCCCGTTCAATAAATTTGATTTTATCGCCGCGGGGCATTTCCAGTAGTTGTTTATATTGGCCGAGCGCTTCCCAGTAAAGTGTTTGGCGGGCCGCTTCACGCACCCAGGGATCATCGTCAAAGGCCAGTATATCGATAATCTTTGGATAGGGGTAAAAACGGGCAATGTTGTGGCGGATTTTGCGCGGCTTTTCCAGCAAAGCGGCGGTATCCAGCTTGTGCTGTTTCTCCGGGCTAACCCGAAAATAGTTCTTGATCACCTTTTCAAACAGGTGATTGGGGTGGGGAGCTTTCCTGTGCGGGGATTGCGTCATCTTTCTCTTCCTTGAGCTCGACGGTAAATCCGATTACAATTTTACACTCCTCATCATCGGCGCCGCACCTCCGCTTGTTAGCCGGAATATGGCTTTGCCCGCCCTCGCTGATGACGCCAAAAGAAAACCGGCTCAATTCCGAAAGCGCTCAGGCTAATCCAGGGTAAACCGGTCGCCCGTGTTAAATAAAAGCATTCGCTCCCGAAAGGCCTGGTAGAGATAGTTCATGGCCAGGAAGCCGGTGGAGTGCAGCGGTACTATAAACTGCGGCTCCAGTTTCTTTAGTGCATTGGTGATCTTGATAATCTTTTCCTCCGGCGCATTAGCCAGGTTTAAACCGCCGATGATGGCATAAACTTCCTGGTTCCCGGTGATGCTCATGGCATGTTTGACGGTGTTTACCGGGCCGCTGTGGCTGTCTCCCAGCAGAATGATCAACCCCCGGGTCGTTTGAATAATCATGGCCATGTCGTCGCGCAATTCGTCGGTGATATAGCTTTCCAGAACCAACTCCTGATGAAATTCGTTGGGGGTTTCGTAATCGGTTATGCGGGGAATTTCTCCGGTGGAAAGAATATGGGGGGAAAATCGATACGGCTTGGAGTGGAAGATAAACTCTCCCCCCAGGCTGGTAAGCTCTTTCTCCTCATAGGGAATCCCCACTTCCATTTTGACGCCGTCGTGCACCCGGAATTTGCGGTTAAAGATGTTGAAGTGACAAATGATGGTTCCGCGACGATGCTCCTTCAGAAAATAATAAATCCCGCCGGTGTGGTCTCGGTGGCCATGGCTAAAAAGAATTTGGGACACCTTCTCCAAAGGAATGTTCAGGTGTTTGGCGTTGTGAATAAAGGCATTGCCGGAACCGGTGTCAAACAAAAAATCGCCTTCCGGAGAAGAAACGTGAATCGATAATCCTAATTCTGCGCGAAGATGCGGGGAAGAGACCCGGTTTTCGCATAAAATCGTGATTTCAACTTGATCGAGCATAACTCTCCTCCTTAATTGGGTTTAAGGGAATCTATAGTTTAAAACGCCTGACTATCAACTTGTTTTCCACAAAAAGCGAATTAAGGAAAATTTTATCCTTGGAAATTGATTATTGTTCGTTAGGAGCAGTTCCCGGCATTGGCGCATCGGCGCACTATCTCCGTTTTGATCGCTGGGGAGTGCTGCTGGATGCGGGCATGGACCCCCATCAAACCGGTGAGGCTGTGTTGCCCAGGTTCGATCTGCTCGACAGCGCGCCCCTTCAGGCAATTCTGATTTCGCACGCCCACCTGGATCATCTGGGCGGGTTGCCGGCCGCTTTACAAGCCTTCCCGCATTCCCGGGTGTATATGAGCGAAGCCACGGTGGAACTGGCCTCGGAAATGCTGCATCATTTTTTAAGTGTGCAACAAAAATATCACTCCCAGGCCGAGCCCGGCTACGACCATGAATTCTTAGAGCAGATTTATTATCTCTACCAGGGATTTGCATACCGGCGCGAATTTCCTTTGCATGGCTATGAAGAGAGTGGGCTACGCTTCTCTTTCTGGGATGCCGGGCATATCCTGGGATCGGCAGGAATTTTAATTGAAAAAACCGGCAAACGGGTCTTCTACACCGGGAATGTCCGTCTTTCCTCTCAATTCATACTTCAGGGCGCCAAACTGCCGGACGGCCCGCTGGACCTGCTGATCAGCGAAGCAACCTATGGAGATGATGAAAAAGCAGAATCATTAAGCCGTAAGCAGGAGGTGAATCGTTTTAGCAACCGGCTAACGGAGTGTTTGCAGAACAGGGGTATTGTACTCTTGCCGGTTTTTGCCCTGGGGAGAACCCAGGAAATGATCGCTCTTATCCACCGGCTGCGGATGAAGAACAAAATTCCCATGGCCCCCATCTATGTTGCCGGTATGGGCATAAAAATCAACCGGGTGTATGACCGGCTTCTGCATAAAATCTACCCCGGCTTCCAGCATTACACCATGCGGGGGATGACCTTTGGCCGCTGGCAGCAGCAGAAAAAACTGACCTGCCCGGCCATCCTCCTGTCAACCTCCGGGATGATGTTTCCCGGCAGCAACTCTTTTGACTTTGCCCGGTCGCTGGCGGGTGAGCCGCGCAACGCCATCTTTTTCGTCGGCTATGCCGATCCGGAAACGCCGGCAGGATTGTTCCGGGAAGAAAAACATCAGGCCTTGCAGGAATTGTTGGGGGTGGATCACATCAATTGCCAGGTGGACCGCTTCCAGTTTTCCGCCCATGCCCACCGCGGAGAATTGCTGAACATGATTGAGCGGCTCCGGCCCCGTAAGCTGATCTTTAGCCACGGCGACGCGGCCGCCCTGGAATGGATGGCCCGGGAAACCCGGCAGCGTTTTCCTCGCTGCCAGGTGATCATCCCCGAGCCATACCGCCGCTATCGCTTTAATCTGTAAATATGGGTGCGCAGTGAAAAAATATTGCCAAATGTGACCGTTGTAGTAGCTTATATCACATCGTTTTACGAAATTGACCTGTTTTAAAAGAATATGATCGCAAATACTTTAATTGTGGAGGAAATTATGCGGTGTACCAAATGGATGCTTGTGCTGGGAATTTGGATGGCGCTCTGGGGAGGATTTCCCGGCAGCGCTGTACTCCTGGCGCAGCAAGATGATGTGCTTGCGCTTTTTCGCAAGGTGGAACAGGCGCAATCCCAGGCTGCGGAAATTCAGGCCGGGTTGTTGGCGCCAAAGAGTTTTGGGGAAGCGGAGAAACTTCACCGGGAGGCCAAAGCGGCCTACCAGCGCGGTAAAAAATTGCAGGATATCCGCAAAAAACTGCGCTCGGCGTTGAAGTTGTATGAAACTTCCATGAAGGCAACAGAGCAAGCCAGGTTGACTTTGGCCACGGCCATCAAAGCCCGTTCGGATGCGCAAATTGCCGGGGCCCAGGACGATGCGCCGGAGAAATGGAAGCGCGCCGAAGAACGTTTCAAAGAAGCGGCGATTAAACTGGAGAACCGCAATCTCAAAAGTGCGGAATCCAAAGCAGACGAGGCGGAGCGGATTTACCGGGAAGCCGAACTGATCGCCATTAAGGCGACCTACCTGGAGGAAACCCGGCAATTGCTGGCAGAGGCGGATCGCGCCGATGTAAAAGACCGCGCCCCCAAGACCCTGGCCAAAGCCCGTTCGCTGGTGCAGCAAGCCGAAGAAGAGTTGGAAAATAACCGCTACGACCGGGATCGCGCCCGCAGCCTGGCCCAGCAAGCCAAGTACGAAGCGCGACACGCCTTGTACCTTTCCCGGATCATCAAAGAGATGAAGAAAAAGAAAAGCAGCATGGAAGACCTGTTTTTGATGACCGAAGAACCCCTGAAGCTCATCGCCGCGAATATCGACCTGGTGGCCGAATTTGACCAGGGCTTTGATTACGTCGCCGCGCAGATTATTCAGTACATCCAGAATTCCCAGGATGAAACGGAGCGCCTCAAGCAATCCCTGGCAGACCGCGATCAGCAAGTTGTTGATCTGGAAGCGCGCGTCTCCGAGTTGGAAGACCAGTTGGGAGGAATTGCCCAGGAGCAGTCCGCTCTCAAAGAGCGCATGGAGGCCCAGCGGCGCATTCGGGAAAAATTTGCCGCCATCGAAAAAATGTTTGATCGCAGCCAGGCCCGGGTGCTCCGGGAAGGCAATAATGTGATCATCCGCATGGTGGGCCTTAATTTCAGCGTCGGCTCGGCGGTTATCGAACCCAAATACTTCAGCCTGCTCACCACGGTTCAAAAAGCCATTAAAATCTTCGAGAATTGCACTCTGACGATTGAGGGGCACACCGACTCTTACGGCGGCGACCAGCAGAATCTGCGTCTCTCCCAGAAACGGGCCGAGGCGGTGCGGGAGTACTTATTGGCAAACATGAATTTAACTCCCGAGCAAATTGAGGCGGTAGGTTATGGAGAAAGCCACCCGATTGCCAATAATGAAACCCGGGAAGGGCGTGCGAAAAATCGCCGGATCGATGTGGTGATTCACCCTCATATCTCCGGTTTGGAATAATTAAGTTAAGGAATCGATGGATTGAAAAAACAGGCCGCTGTTTTTCCGGGATAGGGGAGGCAGCGGTTTTTTCTCGAATTTGCTTCCCCGGAGGAAATAAACCTGTTAAATTGAGAGCAGGAAACAGCCCTGGCAGCCTGATAAAAAATCCGGCAAAAAAATATTTTAATTTGTGATACAATATCTATCCCCTTATAATTAAGGTTACGCTTTGCACCCACAAAAAAGGTGTTGCAAAGAATAGGTCAAAGCTTTACATTTGACTAACTTAGGTAATTTAAATAGTTGGATTTACGAACGCCGATGAAGCCGTATGTTAGAAGATCTCTCGCAGAAGCTCGAAATAGCACTGAAGAAAGTACGCGGACAGGGTAAACTCTCCGAAAAGAATATTTCCGATTCTTTAAAGGAAATTCGTCGTGCGTTGCTGGAAGCGGATGTCAACTACCGGGTTGTCAAACAGTTTATTAAGGATGTGCAAAGCAAGGCGGTAGGGGAGGAAGTACTTCGAAGCGTCACACCTGGCCAGCAAATTGTAAAAATTGTGCATGATGAACTCGTCCGGTTAATGGGCGAGTCGCATACGGAAATAAAGACGGCCGGTATCCCGCCTACCGTAATCATGTTATGTGGGTTGCAGGGCTCCGGCAAGACCACCTTTGCCGGGAAACTGGCCAACTTTCTGCGCAAAAAAGGCCGCCGGCCCATGTTGGTCGCCGCAGACGTCTATCGGCCCGCGGCCAAAAAGCAATTGGAAGTCTTGGGAAAGAGTATGGATATTCCGGTTTACTCTACCCCTTCCGATGATGCGGTGCAGATTTGCAAAGAATCGATAAAAGCGGCCCGGGAAAAAGCCCGGGATGTGTTAATCCTGGATACCGCCGGTCGTCTCCATATCGATGAAGATATGATGCGCGAACTGGAAGAGGTGAAAAAAACCGTGCAACCGCACGAAATCCTCTTCGTGGCCGATGGGATGACCGGGCAGGACGCCGTGAATGCCGCCAAACAGTTCCTGGAACGCCTCGATTTTGGCGGCGTGGTGCTCACCAAAATGGACGGCGACGCCCGCGGCGGAGCCGCCTTGTCGATTCGGGCGGTCACCGGGCGACCGATTCGCTTTATGAGCGTGGGGGAAAAGATGGATGCCATCGAGCCCTTCCATCCCGACCGCATCGCTTCCCGAATTTTGGGGATGGGGGATGTGGTTTCCCTGGTGGAAAAAGCCCAGGAAGTTATCGACGTTGAAGAAGCGCAAAAATTAGAGCAGAAGCTCCGCAAAGATTTGTTCACACTGGAAGACTTTTACAGCCAGTTGCAGCAGATCAAAAAAATGGGATCGCTGGAGCAGATTCTGGGAATGATTCCCGGCCTGAACAAACAACTCCGTAAAGCTCCGGTCGACGATAAAGCGATTGTGCGGGTGGAGGCCATTATAAATTCCATGACGCCCGAGGAGCGGCGCAAACCCCAGATCATCAACGGAAGTCGCCGCCGCCGGATTGCCATGGGAAGCGGAACAAAGGTGCAGGATGTGAACCAGCTTCTGCGCCAGTTTCAGGAAATGCGCAAAATGATGAAACGTATGAAAAAAATGAAATTTAAACCGGGAATGATGCCCGGGTCGTTGCCATTTTAGACCACAAACATTACTAAAAATGAAACCTGACGGAGGAACTGTACGTTGGCTGTAAAATTAAGACTACGCCGAATGGGACGTAAAAAACGTCCATTTTATCGTATCGTTGCCGCGGACGCCCGCTCGCCGCGCGATGGACGCTTTATCGAAGAAATTGGTTATTATAACCCGCTGACCGACCCAATGACGGTTGAAGTAAAAGAAGACCGGGCTTTGTATTGGTTGAGCCAGGGCGCCATTCCCAGCGATACGGTCAAAAATCTGTTAAGCAAAAAAGGGTTGATTATTCGCTATGATTTGATGAAACGCGGACTCCCTGAAGATAAAATTGAAGAAGAAATGAAGAAGTGGGAACTGATTCAGGCGGAAAAACAGAAGCGCACCGAAGCCCTTAAAGCGGCGGAGGCAAAAGCGAAAGGCAGCCAGAAAACGGACGCGGAAGAAGCTGCCGAGGAAACACCCGCAGAAGCGCCGGCTCCAAAGCCTGCTGAAGCTGTTGCCGAGGAAACACCGGCACAGGAATCTGCCCAGGCGCCCGCTGAGGAGGCCCCGGCAGGACCCGAAGCGGCCGAAAAACCGGAAGATGCCGCTGCTGAAGAAAGCAAAGAAAAGACCCAGGAATAATAATTTGGCGTATTAATCAGGTCTGTCTTTAGAGAGTCTCTAAAAGAGCGATGAGTCCTGCTGACTAAAACGAAGCTGCAGTTAAATCACAGATTCAACCACTCTAAAGGAGGTGTGTGTGATGAAGGATTTTGTGGAGTATATCGCCAAACATTTGGTCGACAAACCGGAAGAAGTGAAGGTTACGGAAGTGGAAGGCGAGCGCGTGACGGTCTATGAATTGCGGGTCGGCGATGGCGATCTGGGCAAAGTGATCGGTAAGCGCGGCCAGACTGCCAAAGCGATCCGCACCTTGCTGAGCGCCGGCGCCGCTAAAATGGGAAAACGCGCCGTCCTGGAAATTCTGGAATAGCGGCTAACCCGGCCTTTATTCACCTCCGGATCGTAAAGGCTCACATAGTGTTCGTATGATGTATATCGCAATTGGAAAAATTCTTCAGTCTCACGGCCTGGCAGGAATGTTGAAAATGAGCGCCTATTCCGGAGACCCCGAGCGGTATTCACATTTGAAGACCATCTATATTGAGACAGACCTGGGGATGAGCGGCTTTATCATCGAAGAGGTTCAGCCGAAAGGCCGCTATTCGCTGGTAAAGTTGCGGAACGTAGATTCTAAAGAAGCTGCCCGAAAATTGGTGCAGAAGGAAGTTTGGCTGCCCGAGGAGATGAAAGTGGAACTCCCGGCAGATACTTATTTTTTTCACGATTTAATCGGCTTGAAGGTCTTTGACACCAGCGAGCAGTACCTGGGAATAGTAGAAGAAGTGCTTCACAATTCCGGCAACGATGTTTACCTGATTCGCCAGGACGAAAAGGAAATCTTAGTGCCGGCGGTAAAGCAATTTATTAAACGCATAGATCTGATCGACCGTAAAATGGTCGTCGAACTGATCGAAGGGATGATTTCCTAAATGCAAATCGATATCATTACCGCCTTTCCCGGGATATTGCAAGACCCGCTCGATGAGAGCATCCTGAAACAGGCAAAAAAGCGCACTGATTTAGTAATCCGGTTGCATGACTTGCGCCAGTACGGCATCGGAAAGCACCGTATTTTAGACGACACGCCCTATGGCGGCGGCCCGGGAATGGTGATGAAGCCCGAGCCGATCTTCCAGGCCATTGAGGAGATCCTCGCCGATGAGACGGTGCGCCGGCAAACCCGGATCATCTTTCCCAGCCCCCAGGGACGGCAGTTTACCCAGGAAGTCGCCCGGGAACTGGCCGGGGAAACCCGATTGCTTTTTTTGTGCGGACACTACAAGGGGGTCGACCAGCGCGTGATCGATACCTGGGTGGATGAGGAAATCTCCATCGGCGATTTTGTGCTGTCCGGCGGAGAAATTCCCACCCTGTTAATGGTCGATGCCATAGTGCGGTTATTGCCCGGGGCGATTAATGATCCCGAATCGGCCTTAACCGATTCGTTCCAGGATGGGTTGCTGGATTGTCCCTACTACACCCGGCCGGAAATTTTCCGGGGGATGAAAACGCCGGAGGTGCTCTTGTCCGGAAATCACCAAAAAATAGAAGAGTGGCGACGGGAGCAAAAGCTATTGCGCACCAAAGCCCGGCGCCCGGACCTCTACGAGAAATATCAAAAACGAGTAAAAAACGACAACAAAACAACATAGACATTTTTAAGCGAGGAGTATGAACCATGGATATTTTAAACGCCGTGACGGCGAACCAACTGACCGAACGTCCCAGTTTTAAAGCCGGGGACACCATTTCTGTGCACGTGAAAATTGTGGAAGGCGACAAGGAACGTATCCAGGTGTTTACCGGGGTTTGTATTAAAAGGCGCGGCGCCGGCATCAACGCAAATTTTACGGTGCGCAAAATTTCCAACGGTGTTGGCGTGGAGCGCGTCTTTCCCCTGCATTCCCCCCGTGTGGAAAAAATCGAAGTGGTAAAAGTTGGCCGGGTGCGCCGGGCCAAGCTGTACTACCTGCGTGAACTGCAAGGTAAAGCGGCTCGTATCAAAGAAAAGCGTCAAAACTA
>JAJRYW010000053.1 GCA_024275555.1 Calditrichota bacterium
AAGGCCGGCTTCACCACGGTGATTTCCCACCGCTCCGGCGAGACCGAAGACGCCACCATCGCCGACTTCGCGGTGGCCACCAACGCCGGCCAGATCAAGACCGGATCGATAAGCCGTTCCGACCGGCTGGCAAAGTACAACCAGCTCATCCGCATCGAGGAGGAGTTGGACCGGGCCGGCCGCTACGCCGGCCGGGACGTGATCATGCGGTAGGGTTCCCGTGGAACCACCGGGATTACGCCAAAGAACCTCATCCCGAGCCTGTCGAAGGATGAGGGCCAAGCGCGCCTGCCCAAAGAACCGTCTTTCCCGCGAAAGCCGACCGCTGGCCGCTGAAATCCCGAAAAGCGGTAAATGCGACGCCAAAAGCACGAAAAAGCATCGAAAAGCACAAAAAAGCGCCTTGAAAACCGGCGTCAACCCATTGTTTCCATTGGGAATATGCCAAAATCACCCTTGCTGCGCCCAGGGAAATGTCAGCATAGGTAAACATTTGTCGTCATTTCGCGCCTTGCAGGGTCCGGCCCTGATCCGAAAAGAATCCCGGTTCGGGGAGGCGTAAGGCCAAGATAGATGAGGCTCCGGCAAGACGAACCTGGGATAAAAAAACACGCCACAAGGCACGGGAATCCGCCCCGCGCGCTTGTTTCTCCCTATTCACCATGCCTAAGAACAAAGAAAGAACATACGATCGATTGAGGCCCGAGTCAAGGGCCGGGCTGGATTGGTGTCCGTAGCACATTGATTGAACGCTGAAGTTGGGCCTGTACGAGCTTATCTCGCCGCCGACCGACACTGTGCTCACCATGCTGGGCGTCGCCGATGGATCGCTGACGGAGGAGCAATTGGTGGAATGGTTTCGGGAGAATGTGCGGGCGTTGTAGGGGAAATTATGTGATCCGGAATATATGGCGTCGGCCAATTCATGAATTGAGTATTGTGTCCCCGGAACTCCGTCCCCGGAACTCCCGCAGCAAACTCAGCCTGACCTGCACCCTGAAGAAGATGGCCGGCTACGGCCTAGTGAAATTGAACAAGTGACCCCGCAGCCGCATCGCGCCGCGCGTACCTTATAAGATAAGGACATTGTGCTGGACGTTCCGATTGTGGGGTAGGGGGCATACTGCTAGGCTGCGTTCGTTCAATTAATACGAAAAGTTGTATTGCTGAAATTCTGCAATTCCTTGAAAGATATTAGGTTGTGTTTGTATTTCTATGACTCAAAAATTTTTATATGTCCCTAGAATCGATATGAGCCCATTTAAGGAGTTGGACAATTTTGCGCTTCTCGCGTGCCAAAAGTATAACTTTGGAAACGAGACCGATTGGTTTGGTTGCTTCCGCGGCGGCCTCTATGGCTTTTACGGTAGGTTCCAAGGAATAACTGAAAATTTCCGCATGCTTCATGAATGGATGCCACCACGGCTACACATTGGAGTGAACACAGAACATCATTTGGCATCCATTTTCTTTAATATGGACTCTGCTATCGAATGTCTAACTTTCGCGTTGAACGCTTTGGGGTTCGCTGCTCAATCCAATGGATTCAGAGATGTTACAAACGAAAAGAGTCTTTCTAAAATTGCACCCAAGGACGTAATGGGAAATACAGCGCTCAACCCACCATTAACGCCATTAAAAGGGTACCTACATAAATTCCCTTCTCTTCAATCCTACTGGAATGTTAATCGCCAATTATTATCTAAGGTTATCGAATTGCATGATGTTTCTAAGCATCGGGAAGCAATATATACAGGGGGGAAAATACGTTCTGACCCCCCACCTGGTTTTTTCAAAATGTTAGGCTTCGATGATGACAAAGAATTGATGCAGTTCAGTCCTCATGAAGAAATCCTCCTAAAGGATAAACCAAAAGCCGCTAGAAAAAATAGGAAACCGGTAGCACGTAAAGACTTTGACACTCTTGAAGATTTGGTCCCAACCTTTGTAGATTTTTTACAAAATACCGGGGTTCTGGCATCTAATGATTCGAGGGCAAATATTGAACTCCAGTACTCGGAATTTCGGGAAGCGACTTGAGAGCAACTCGAGGGAAGTGTTACTCAATTTAAACAATGTTGAAATTCTCTCCCTAATTGCACCTTAACCCGTTCGCGGGCATACTCGTCCCACCGATTCGATTCGCCCCGACGCAAGGGGCGGTAAACACATAGATGAACCAAAATAAAAGAGTACCGCCTTGTCCAAGGGTCTGCTTTTTGAAATTCGATCCCGCGCCCGCTATGTCATCGGCCCGGTGCTGGGCATCAGCGCCCTGGGCTACGTGGCCTTTCATGCGGTGCAGGGGGATAGGGGGCTGATCGCCTGGCTGAAGATCAACCAGCAGGTGGCGGCGGCCGGCGCCGAAGCCGCCGAGACCGCGGCGGCGCGGGCGGCGCTGGAACGCCGCGTCGGGCTGCTCAATCCGGCCAGCCTGGACCCGGACATGCTGGATGAACGGGCCCGGCTGATGCTCAACTACGGCCTCGCCGA
>JAJRYW010000054.1 GCA_024275555.1 Calditrichota bacterium
GCCCATGCTGCTCAGCTTTGCCAACCTTCCCGAGTTCGGCGTCCACGCCACCATCGCTCCCAACGCCAAGCCGGATGACGGCCTGATCGACCTGTGCATTCTCCAGCCGGTCTCGCTGACCCGGGCGATCGTACATCTTCCCAAGCTGTTTACCGGCCAAATCGATCGCCTGCCGGAGATGGAGATTTACCAGGTGGAAAAAGCGGAGATTCTACGGGATAGCGAAGGCCCGATTCACACCGACGGCGACCCGCACATGGAATCCGCCCGCCTGACCATTGAAGTACTGCCCAAAGCCTTGACGATTGCCGTTCCGGGGCAGTGAGATTTCCTATCCCGCTTACAAAAGATTGCCGCCAAGCCGCCGGGAACGCCAGGGGCTCTCTCATTCCCTTCAAAATCCAAACCGCATTTCCCCCCTCGTTCAGATCTCCGGTTTTGAATGCACCGGCCGCACCGAAACAATTGCAGGCAAAAGGCAGATAGAAAGCGCATCCGACTGCGAAGAGAATAATCGAATCAACAAAATTTTTACCGTGTACGGGGACCTCAGTTATAAAATCTATCCTTTTTGTGTTTTTTCGCATGTTTATGGCGCACGCCGCTCCGCTGAATAGTTACGGTTAAAAATGATGACTTTCCTACTCCATTGCCCTTCTTTGGCTCTTCCCCTAAAGTGTGGCTAAATCTTCACACCCGTGGTAAACCGGCACGCTCCGGAGGGAAAAACCGGCAACCGACCTCATCAGCCAAACCGGGTCTATTTCTTTATTAACAGCAACTTAAGAGAGCCCAAACAATTTTGGCACAAATTGTGATATCTCTTACGCCAAAGAGGAGAAACAAAATGGAACAGCCGGCTAAATATTTAAACTCACAATTTAAGGAGATTGTCATGAAACGTAATTTTTATTCTATCTGGGTAATTTTTTTAACCGTAACCGCTTTAATATTTTTCAACGCCTGCGAAGACTCTCCGGTCAACCCGGGGGATGACGACTTCGGCCAACTGCAACTCAGCCCCGAAGCGGTTGGGGCCAGCCAGTTAGGATGGCAGACCGTTAGCGCCCTGAGCACCCACGATCAATTCAATGAGTTGGTTTCCGGCAACGAAGCCATCATCACCGAGGAAACCGGGATGATTAACAGCCGGGCCGATATCCGCAAAGAGGCAATGGTCATGAAGCGCGTCTATCGTTATGCGCTTAAATCCGGCAGCCTCTCTAAGATTTCCGCCGACAGCCTGCTCTTTTTCGAAGAATGGTCGGCGGGCGGATTTGCCGGGCGCCGGGCGCTCTATTATGATCCCGCTACCGAGACGGCTCGCTATTATGAAACCATCTATCAATTCCCGCCGCAATTGCAACTGAGCTACGACTCCACAGAAGTGATGGCATTTGTGGGCCCCTCCCTGGAGGATTCGACCGACGACCAGCTCCGCAATATCCAAAAGCTGAGCTTATTCAAGCAGGATTATTTTGTCGAGCGGGTGGAAAGTAGCGTGGAAGCCACCCATTGGGATGCCAACAACGAGGTTGACGGCGCCACGGCCGACAACACCGTCCGGTACGGGACCCAAACGGAGCTGTCCATTCTGAATCAACATGCCGAGATTAACCCCGATGGCAGCGGCAGCATCAGCGAGCGCCTGGATTACCGCGACAACACCTTCCTGGAACGCCTGGTGACGTTTCAGCCGGATAACACCGGCACTTTCTCGGAAGTATGGCGGAACGGAACCAGGGTGACCGGTACTTTTGACCTGTTCGAGCCGGACAACCACGCCCTGGTCACCGTTCTGATCGATTTCGCCAACCATCCCTTCGTAGACCGGATCGCCCAGAGCGCCGAGTTTACCCTGAATCCCCAGGACTCCAGCAGCGACGCCATCTTAACCCAACAAATCCACTTTTTGAACGGCGGCTTAGACACCAGCCGGGTGGAAGTAAACCGTTTCTTTGACGGCGCCAACTGGGTGGAACACTTTTTACTGCAAACCTCCAATGAAGGCGAAACCGAATTCACCGTGGTCTATTTTGACAGCTATAAAGAATACCAGGGCGACCACAATGCCCCGGAAGGCTACTACGTGCGCTTTAACGGTGTGGAGTACCAAGGCGGCAACGGCGAGCTTTGGCTGGAAGTTTACACCTCCGAGCAAGCCTACCTGAACGGCGAAGACCCGGTGCTCAC
>JAJRYW010000055.1 GCA_024275555.1 Calditrichota bacterium
ATCTGTTAACACTCAAAACTTTATCTTTAATTTACAATTATTTCAGCAAATTCAATGTCGAATACGCACAGATTTCTCTTCCCGGCAAACCGGGATTCGTGGCAACGCCATCCCGCGCCAACGGCGCCACGTTGTGGTTGGGAAAATGACAGTGTTTTTTTAAAGTTAATAATTACAGTTCTTTAAAAGGTAATAAGGTCTATTAATACTTTATATCATCTTTGTCAAGGCTTTGCCCGATATGGCCGACTAATTTGCCCATAGTATAAAACTCCCCGCTTCCGGGGGTCATTCCAAAAAAGGGCGTCGAGGCGACAATCAACCTCCCGTTTTCATCGCAGACATGTTCATGGACGGCGGTTGCTAAAACATCTGCCAGGAACATCGTTCTTACCGGGGGAACTGCAATTTCATCAAACACCCGGCATTCCACATGTATGGGCGACTCCTTGATGGCGGGGGCGTTTACTTTTACGGCTTTTTCCCGGGTAAGCCCGGTAAGCGAAAATTTATCCAGCGCTTTTTTGGAGTTCATATCCACCATGTCAAACTGTTCGGCCATATCGGCTGTGGGGACGTTGAGCACAAACTGGCCGTGTTTCCGGATCAGCCCCAGGGCGACATGCTGCTTATGAACGCTAATGCCGACTTGCGGGGGCTTGCTGTTAATGACAAATGTCCAGACAACCGTGATCTCGTCCCGGATATCCTTTTCGCCGTTCACCGTTAATAAGATTGCCGGAACGGGCGGGATCATCGGGCTGGGGGTTGCCAGCAGTTTCCTTTTCCCCGATCTTTCCCCGGCCCATACGGGTGCGGTGCGGCCGATCATCCCGGAACTGCCGAAAAGTGTTATGACAGCGGTCTCCCGGAGAAAAACTCTTCGGTTAATTTTTTTCAGGGGCTTTGCCAATTCATTTCTCCTTTGATTCGGGCGTCTTGTTGTGTTTCGCAGGCGACTCCTGCTGAGGCGTTTTAATGACTTTTCCGTTTTTCATCACAAACTCCACCTGTTTCAGGGCAAAAATATCTTTCAGGGGATTTCCGGGAACAGCGATCAGGTCGGCGGCCAATCCGGCCGCGACAGCCCCTCTTTCGTTTTCGACGCCCAGCAATTTTGCCGCATTGGCGGTCATTGCCCGGAGTGTCTCCAGCGGCGGAACACCGGCGTCTTTCCAGCTATCCAAAATCGTAAGCGCCATCTCTCCCCGGGTGCGGTTTCCGGTCTCGTAGAGCGCATCGCTTCCGTATACCAGCGTTACACCGATGCGGTGCGCCCGCTGCAAGCGGTCGATAAGAACCGCGTATCGCTGCTCTGCGCCGAAGAGTTCCCACACCTCCCGGGGCATTTCCGTTCCCACCAGGGCGGTCCCGTTTTTCCGGGCCAGCATCAGGGTTTCATCATCCATGCGGGTTCCATGTTCGATGGAAGCAACGCCGGCCATTACGGCATTCCTGGCCGCTTCCGGGGTATGGCAGTGGGCGGCGACTTTAAGCCCGGCGCGCCTGGCTTCTTCGACCATAAACCTCAAATCATCCTCAGAGTAGCTATAGGGCTGATTGTCCACCACAACCTTGATAACCTTTGCCCCAAAATGAATATTTTCCCGGATTGCCTTGCGCATCTCATCCCGGGTGTCGGCGTAAAAATACTCGGGAGTACCCAGGCCGGGACGCTCCGGGTTGAGCTGAAGCTGCCCGCCGTACGGAGCGATAATACGTCCGGCGTTGATGATGGTCGGCCCCGGGAACAGGCCGTTCTCAATGGCCCGGCGCAAGTCGGTGTCGGCGTAGTTGCCGGCGTTGCCGACATCGCGCACGGTAGTAAAACCCGATTCCAGCATCGAGGCCGCTTTGACGACCCCGGTCAGGGCCCGGTAGGAGGTGCTGGTTTGCAGGATGTAGGAGGTGAACCGTTCGGTTATGCGCCCCTGCCAACTGCTGTCGAGCGCCACATCAGTGCAGAGATGGGTGTGGGCGTCGATCAGTCCCGGCAGAACCGTAAAGGCGGAGAGATCGATTACCCGGGCGCCCGGCGGGACGGCTGTCCCGAAACCGACCGATTTGATCCGTTCCCCTTCCACAAGGATGATCCGGGAATTAAAAGATTTGCCGGAGGCCGGGTCAATGAGGAGACCCGCCTTAATCGCTATAATTTGCGAAACGCTAATTTGAGGAATTAGAAATGCCAGTACACAAATGGTAAGCAGAAGTCTTCGCAATCGTTATTTCCTCCTGTAATGGGTAGAACAGGCTGATGATGCCATTGCAATTATCACCGAATTTAAGGCGTTTCCGAACCTGCCGCTTTTTCCGGTTTGGATGGTGATTTACTTGGGGATTTTACAAATAAACTCTTCGTCGTACATGGATTTGTAGCTGATCTCAATACTGATCCGCTTATATACCTCCGGAAGAATTTTCTCCAGTTCATCATCTTTGGCCAGGTAAAACCTGATGATATGAATTTTTTCATTCGCCCGTATAGTCCTTCCCGGGTAAATCGCGCCATGAGAGACATCCCGATCATTCAGTCCCAATTTATCAATAAATTCTTCGTATCCGGAAAATCCGGTATAACGTATTTCCTCACCGTCGATAAAAATTCTCTTTCCGGTTATTATCGACGGGCCCAATCCATTATTCGTTAACACATAGCCAAAGTTGTTTTTGCCCGACTCAAATATGAGTTCGAGTTTGGGGCTGACGGATAGTCGGTTATGCTTTCTGGTTTCGATTCCCTGCCAGGTTGTGACCACGATAGAAGCCAGGGCAATAATGATTGCCGATATAGAAACAATTGTGTCGGATGATATTTTTGAAATGCGCTTATTCATCGGCCATTCCTGATCCCTGTTCCGGTATTGTGCCGAGCCGCCCAGGATCTGCCAACGGTGCAATTCGGCTGCTGGCGGCTCTGATCTCCCAAGTTTGATTCACATTGCGAATTTAATGAACTTTCCGCACTTTTACAAATACACAGAATTCGCCGGCCGGTTGCAAATGATTTTTCCGCTCAACTTTTTTTGAGGGGGGGGGGGTTGGGCAGGCGCATGATGACGCCATAACTTCCCCGCATCCGGTTGCGGCTGAAGCAGATCATTGCGTGAGATCAGTTCCCTGGAGAATCCCCAGTCGGCAATCTTTAGCGCCGTCGGCCTTTCCGGTGTTTTTAGGGCTCTGCCGGTATTTCTTTTACACCTCAAAAAAAAAAAGAGAATATCCTGACATCGGAAATAACCGGGGGGGAACAAACGGTTGTTTGTTCCCCCCGGTGTTGATGCCTTTGTTCGGCGCCATATCCTTCGATAGGCTGAATGCTCTCTGGCAGCCCTGTTTTGGCGCTTACTATAGCTGGCGCATAAATGCGACCAGGTCCTCTTTCTCCTGCTTGCTCAGCTTGAGTTCCAGAACCAGGTTAAAGAACTCTACCGTATCTTCCAGGGTCAGCAGTCTTCCATCGTGTAAATAGGGCGGCGAGTCTTTGATGCCGCGCAGGGGGAAGGTCTTGATGGGGCCGTCTGCGCTGGCCATGCGCCCGTTGATCATGCGGGGCTTGAAGAATCTTTCTACTTTCAGATTATGCATAAGATGGTCCGTGTAATACGGAGCCGGGTGGCAACTCGCGCATCCGGCCTTTCCGAAGAATAAATCCTGCCCGCGCATCTCGGAGGCGGTAGCCTTTTTAGGGTCCAGTTTTCCATCAATTCCAAGCTTGGGCGCCGGCGGGAAATCCAGCAGGGCCTGGAACTCCGCCATAAAGTGCACTTGGCTGCCCCGCTCGAGGATGTTCACACCTTTCTTGGTAGCAATTACCGGGTCGCCGTCGAAATACGCAGCGCGCTGCTCAAATTCGGTAAAGTCCTCGATGGTTTTCAGAGCGCGCTGGGAGCCGAACAGGCGCTGGATGTTCACCCCGCGCAGGGAAGGCGTATCAATACGGTGGCGGAACTCCTGGGGACGGATGTCGCCGACCAGGTGCGTGGCCGCATTGGTGTGCCCGTTTACATGGCAGTCGAAGCAGGAGACGCCCAGGCTGGGTCGCGCAGAGCGCCGATCATCCGTTTGGTTGAACTGCTGCTGGGGGAAGGGGGTCACCAGCAAGCGGAGGCCTTCCAACTGTTTCGGGTTCAATATCCCGTTGAACAGTTCATAGTAGTTGTCCGTGGTGACAACTTTTCCCTGGGAAACATCTCCGAGGTCGGGCCGTGTGGTCAGGTAGATAGGCGGGGGATATTCCGGCAGAAAGTGGTCCGGCAGGTCGTAATCCAGGTCAAAGCGGGTAAGATCACGGCCCACCTGTTTCTTGATTTCTTCGATGTGGTACCTGGGAAAGACCATGCCGCCTTCCCAGTGGTTGGGGTGCGGAAGGGGCAGGAATCCGGCCGGAAAAAGGTCTTTCTTACGTATTTCCCCCGGGCTCATTGCCGCCAATTTCTCCCAGGTCATGCCCTTCGGAAGTTTGACACGGACGCCTTCCTGAATGGCCTTGCCCCGCGACATTGCCACGCCCCTGGCAGGGCGGTTGCTCAGGTCGTAGCGCTCATTCAGCAAATCCATCTGCCTCTTCATGACCCCCGGTTTAGCGGCCTTCATTCGAGCCATGACCGTTGCAAAGTTTTCTTTGAGAACCACCGGAGCATAGCTCGAAGGTTTTGCCGTTTCCTGGGCAGAAACTGCACCCATAACGGCGAGCACTGCGGCAACTATCACCCACAGCGCCCAATAGTGCTTTGACGATTCGCATTTCATGGGCTGTTCCTCCTTATCCTTTTTCTTGGATATGGCGTCTTACCACCCCACTTCATATGTGCCGACAAGGCGGCTGCCAGAGCTTTAGTTTACACTGCAAAATTATCATAAAAACGGTTGTATTTCAAGTTGTTATCGTTGTTGACGCCACGGTTTGGCTAGCCATCCCCTTACAAGGCGGCGTCGTCGGTATTGGGAGAAACGCTGGTTACAGGGGAGTTCACCAGGGCCTGCATACTAAGGTGCGTACCGGGAATCCTGATGCGCTTCCCGGGGGGAATAAGTTTTTTCATTTCCCGCCGTGGAGACCGATAGTTATGCAGCGTCCCGGAACAGGCCGGGGCTTTATTATTTCTCCGGATGTTGGGGATTTTCTCGACGCCAATATATCATTTTCGAGTGTGCGGACCCGGCGGAAGCAGTACACCTTGTAGGATGGCCTGTTTATTTCTCTGCAATAAGATATTTTACGGGAAAGCCCAACCTTCTAATGATTAAATCCTTTTTCAATTGGAAACCCCATTTTGATAAGAAAGGCAAAATATCAACCGGATGACAACCCTGGCTGAGCGCATTAAATCTGTCAAACAAATGGACCCACATTCGACCAATGAGGTCTGTCGGTACAGCCATATATACGGAGAAAAACAACCCCTTACTTTTCAAAGTCCTTTTTATCTCTTTGAGAATGTCATTAAAATAACCTGGTTGGCAGAAATCAAAAAAGCAATTGGTAAAGATTGCATCAAAGTAGTCCTTGTCAAAGGGTATGGAGAAAAATGGTGTCACACATATTTTTAGACCTTCTAGGTGATGCCGTGTTGAATATTCAGTCGCTATTTCCCCTAAAGCCTCGGAAAAACATAAGAGATGTGACTGTCCTTGCGGATTTGCTTGTGTTAAAACTTTTATTCCTCGGTCAGTTGGCGGAGAAATGATCAACATTCTTAAATTCTTTATTCTTGAATCCTGCACCTCCATAATTCTGGTGTGCATTTCCATAAGCCTTACCCACAGGTCAAAAAAGCGGGATACGGCAAGATAGGATTCTTCTATCTGCATAATAATATTCTGGTATTGTTACTATTCGGCAAGACATTGATTGGCGGCTAGAACTAGCTGCGCGCTGATTTCGTTTTGGGCAAATAAATCTTTTAATGCTCGAAATACATTGATGTCTTGTTTGCGTGCGGTGACGATATAGCTTCTGA
>JAJRYW010000056.1 GCA_024275555.1 Calditrichota bacterium
ATTCTTTTCTTCTTCCGGTTGCAGAATAAACTTCCATACGCAATCCTTATTATTGTAGTGTTAATGTTTCCGGTTGTTGAGCCTGATGGGGATGATTTTCTCCCGCATACACTTTTAATTTCTTAAACATCTTCCGCCCCAGGGCGTTTTTGGGCAACATCAGCCGCACCGCTTGTTCGATGACAAACTCCGGCCGGCGGGCAATCATACGACGAAAAGGAATCTTTTTACCGCCGCCGGGATACCCGGAATGACGGAAATAATATTTTTGATCCGCTTTATTCCCGGTTAACAAAACTTTCTCGGCGTTGATCACCACCACAAAATCACCCACATCCTGATGCGGTGCATAGTTGGGTTTATGTTTCCCTTGCAAAATCTTGGCGACTCTCGACGCGACACGACCCAACACCATATCTTTGGCGTCGACGACAAACCATTTCCGATCCGCTTCAATTTGATCGACTTTTACGTAATCCGTTCTCACTTCTATCTTCCTCCTTTACACAATTTCAAAGTCGACAAATTTATGGGAGCGCCCCAATTATGTCAAGCGCTTTTTTTAAAAGCAAAACCCGCTTTTCAGGCTATTCCATCTATTCAAGGCATTTAATTTTACCGATCCTAAGATAGCTCTGAAACTCCGGGGCAAAATTAACAAATCTATTGCAATCTCAAAGATAATTTCTATTTTTCTCCCTTGTCAATTTGGTGAACATGGAGCTGAAGTAAAATCGGGCTTGCTAAGGCCCTAATACCGGATCATTACATAAAGGAGGACGATTGTGAATATCGCAGTCTGCATCAAACAAACCCCGGATACAACCACCCGGATTAAGATCGATGACACCGGTCTGGGCATTGTTCCGGACGACATTACCTGGATTATCAATCCGTATGATGAATTCGCTATCGAGGAAGCCCTGAAACTAACCGAGGCCCACGGCGGCGAAGTCACCATTATTTCCCTGGGGCCGGCCGGCATCGAGAAGACCATCCGCGAGGCCCTGGCCATGGGCGCGCACAAAGCTATCCGTATTCACACCGAGCAAATCCCCTACGATCCCCTGGTGACTGCCAAAGCGCTTACGGAAGTGCTCAAAGAAGGAAACTACGATCTAATCCTGATGGGCCGTCAGGCGATTGATGACGACCACGGCCAGATCCCTTCCCTGGTTGCCCAGGCGATGAATCTCCCCTGCGCCACGGTTGTGGTGGAACTCACCGTGGAAGGCGACCGCGCCACCGCCCTGCGCGAGGTGGAAGGCGGCCACGAAAAACTGAGCTTCTCCCTGCCCGCCGTGATCGGCGCCCAGCGGCATCTCAATGAACCGCGCTATCGCACCCTCAAGGGCATCATGCAAGCCAAGAAAAAAACCATTGAAGTGAAAGAAATTGCCCTGGGTGAAGCAAAGATATCCATCGAAAAACTGGAATATCCGCCCGCCAAAGCCGCCGGGAAAGTTTTTGACAACGGCGTAGAGGCGGTGCCGGAAGTGGTGCGCCTGCTGCACGAAGAAGCCAAAGTGATCTAAGCCGGTTGTGCAATCGTGCATTTAAAAAGATTTTATAAGGAGATAAAAAAATGGCTAAAATATTAGTAGTCTGTGATACCTTAAACGATCAGTTTAAAACCATCAGCGGTGAAGTGCTGACCGGCGCGCAGAAAATAGCCGCCGAGCAGCAAGCCGAAGTTGCCGCATTGCTGGTGGGCGGCGCTGTTGCCTCCCATGCGGACGCCGTGAGCCGTTACGGCGTGTCCAAAATCTACACGGTGGAAGACGCCAACCTGGCCCAATACAGCCCGGACAGCTACGCCGCGGCCATTGCCGAAGCGGTTCGGCAAACCCAGGGCGATGTGGTGCTGATGGGCGCCAATTATACCGGCAAAGATTTACTCTCCCGTGTGAGCCAAATTTTGGACGCCGGCCTGGCCCAGGATTGCATCAACTACCACGTTGAGGGCGGCGAACTGCGTTTTGTGCGCCCCATGTACGCCGGAAAAGTATGGGCGACGGTAAAAATCAGTTCCACCCCGGCCCTGGCCACCTTCCGCGCTAAAGCCTTTAAAGCGGAAGAAAAACCGGTATCGGCCCAGGTGGAAGCGCTGAGTGTAACCGTTCCCGCCCCATTAGCGGTGTTGGAGGAATTCCAGCCCAGTTCCACCGGCAAGATTGATGTGACCGAAGCCGACCTGATTGTCAGCGGCGGCCGGGGGCTGCGCGGCCCGGAAAACTGGCACTTGATTGAAGATTTAGCCGAAGCGATGGGCGCGGCAACCGGCTGTTCCCGCCCGGTGTCGGATGAAGGCTGGCGGCCGCATGATGAGCATATCGGCCAGACCGGTAAAACCGTAGCGCCCGACCTATACGTGGCCTGCGGCATCTCCGGGGCCATCCAGCACATTGCCGGAATCTCCTCCAGTAAGTTCATCGTGGCGATCAACAAGGACCCGGAAGCCCCGATCTTCAAAGTGGCCGATTACGGCATCGTCGGAGATGTGTTCGATGTGCTCCCGGCCATGACCGAGGAAATCAAGAAACTAAAGAGCCAGGGATAGCCCCTTTTCGGGGTCTCTACCGGTTACTAACAGTCTATCAAAGAAAATCCCGCCGTCAACCACGGCGGGATTTCTTTGACCGTAGACGTTATCCGGTCAGGAGGCATTTTCATGCGGTGCATTTTCATGCGGTGCATTTCCCCATGTTCTCTCATTCCAGGGCTCCCGCCCTGGAATGCCAACCTCGGAGGCTCCCGCCTCCTTTCAGCCAACCTCTCCCTTCAAATTTAAAAATCCCATTTGTAATATTTGTCATACCAGCTTTGGCGGCAGGATGATTAAACTGTTTTCAAAACCACCACATGGATCGTCATCTCATAACTGCCCGGAAGGCCCCAAACCACAGAGGAGCAAACGATGCGAATCGCAATCACCCAATCACCCAATCACCAAATAATTTCCCGTGCCCCGCCGGTGCAAAATGGGTACATTAAAAGAAGAAAAGTCCGTGTCATTTTCCCGACGGGATGGCGTTGCCACGAGCGGAGCGAGAAATCTGTTGGTAATAGAAGTGCATCGGCTTCAAGATCAGAACTCAAAACTCAAAATTCAAAACTCAAAATTTGGAATAACACCATGAATGCAATGAAAGCAATCTCACTCCTCACCCTCCTGGCCTTACTCGCCAACTGCTCCTGCTCCAAAAACAGCACCGAGCCGCCCCCAGCGAGCCTGCAACTGACCGCCGAGCCGGGCGTAATAGAAGCCTGGCTGACCGTGCAAGTTGAAAACGCCCAGCCCGGCCAGGAAGTAGCCCTGCTGCGCAAT
>JAJRYW010000057.1 GCA_024275555.1 Calditrichota bacterium
TCTTCCGGAAGCGTCTCCGGCGCTTCAATCCCGGTCAGCTTGCCTTTAGCCCGGTCTCCGCTGAGCATAATCTTCCCATAGCGGCGCCAGTCTTTCCAGGGGGTGGAGAAGCGCGGTTCCTCGTCGGCGGTGCTTTTAAAATAATCCCATTGGCAAACCCGGTAAGTTTGCGGATCAACATAGACCCGGTATTTATTCTCCGGGGTGTCTCCGACCTGCCGGAAGGTTAATTGAAGCGCCTGGCAAGGCTTGCCTTCGGCGTTCGGTTTTTCGCCCAGGTATTTTAGGGTAACTCCGCTGTCTTTTAATTTGTAGGGCATCAGCAGCCAATAGCTGTCATTGATCCAGATGCTTTTGGCCTGCTGCAGGAGGGCCTTCAGCGAATCCGGATGGGTTACCTCCGCCCCGTTTTTCCAGACTCGTCAGGACATCCGGTTCAGATTCATCAGCACCAGCAGATTGCCCGCCTCCAGACGGTAATTGCCGGTGTAGCGATCCCAGGTATGGCGACGCTTGCCGAAAAAATTCCATTTCAGATAACGGGTTTTATCCCAATTTTTTCGGCCTCCCAGGGCTTCCATCACCTGGTCGGCGATGCGGATTGCTTCCGGGTCGGAATCGGCGAGGTTAAAACCGGGCGCCGGGGGATTGGATGTTTCCTGGCCCATCAAGCCGGACAAGATGGTTGCCAGAAAGAAGCAAATAAGACTACTTTTTAGGTATCTCATAGTATCCTCTCTGATTTTGATTGATTAAACCGGAATGAAACGAACCGTTTAAGATACGTTCATCATGGTCAGGATTCAATCAAAGAGGAAGAAAACAAAGGTTTTCCGGATCATCCCGGGCAGATTTCATCAGCCCTTCGGGCAAGCCGCTGCTAATCAAAATGGAAGTTAATCAGCGGGAGCACTTTTAGCCCGCGGGGGTTATCCCGTACGTAATTGATCAGCCCCAGTTGCAGGCCGTTCAGTTCCCGGGCATAGTTTACCACTCCCAGGGTTAACCCGGATTGCCGGCCACGCACTTGATTAAAAATACTGACTCCCAACCCTCGAAACCGGCCGTCTTTGGCAATGCGCATGGTTGCCCCGGAAATAACAATTCCCTGCACATCCAGGCCTCCGGAGGCAATTCCGGAAATCAAAACGCCGTTCACTTCCGGTGCGCCGGCGCCAATACCGGCAACGGCCAGGCCGGAGAACGACTGGCCTCCGCCAACGCCAATCCCGGCCAGGTAGATCCCCCGGAGATGTCTTCCCGCGCCCAGTCCGATGAGACTGATCCCCAGGCCGGTCATATCGCGTCCCGCGCCCCCGCCGATGCCGGCGATGAAAACCCCCCGGGCGTCGCGGCCGGCGCCGAGCCCCACGCCGGCAATGGAGAGGCCCACCAAATCCTGGCCTGCGCCGCTGCCGATTCCGGCTACCGAGATGCCCCGCAGGTCCATGCCGCTGCCGACACCGATGCCGCCAATGCTAAGCCCGGTGATGTTGCCGCCGCTGCCGACCCCAATCCCGCCGATGCTAACGCCGTTCAAATTGTTTCCGGCCCCAAGTCCAATCACCCCCGCTTGCAGGCCGCCCAGGCTTCGCTCCGCCTCGACGCCGACGAGCCCCAGCGAAATCCCGGTTAATTGCCCGCCGTTGGGCATCACCCCCAGGGAAAGGCCTTCTACCCGGGCTTCTTTGTTGTCGTTGGAATACCAGAAGGTCAGGTTGAGGCACCGGATCTCCTGCACCTGCCGGTCGCGGAAATTTATCCGGAAGCCGTTAAAATAGCGGGAATTGCCGATGCCAATGCCGGTGTGATGGTAGCCGAGGGTAACTCCGCCGTTGCCTTGCGGTTCCGCTCCAAAAGCCTGGCGGGTACCCAGCAGCAAGAGAATGCTGAGCATCAGCCACCATAGGATGGATTGCCAGGCCGGGGAAAAAACCCGTCTCGGCTGGACTGTTCGGCGTCGATGCTGTCGGGCAACCACAGGAACAAGCGCCGGCATTCCGTAGCGGGGAGAACCCGGGGCGCCATCCCGGAAATGTTTAA